>JBQDJW010000336.1:0-4244 GCA_052086425.1 Pseudoclavibacter sp.
CCCCTCTCGCGAAAGCGCGCGATGCTGCTGGCCCTGCTCATCGACGCGGAGGTCGATCGCGGGGCAACTGCACCCGCCAGGGGCGACGCGGCCGACGAAGGCGCGCGCGGAGGTGCACCGGCCGGCGGGTCGATCGGCCTCGTCGACGCGCTCGGCCACCGCCGCGCGGTCGCCGACGCGGAGCCTGCGCTCGCGGCCGTCATGCAGGTCGCCGCGATGAGCGACGGCGGGCCGCGCCTCGTGACCGAAACCGTCGAGCTGAAGGCGGCAGACGAGCCGGCGCTCAGCCAGGCCGACTACATGGTCTCGCGCTACAACGCGGGCACGGTGCAGCGAGTTCGCGTCGCGTGGCCAGACGGGCGGCGTCTCGACGCACTCGACGTATTTCGGGTGGCGGTGGCGTCGCTCGGGGCGTGAGGCCCGCGGGGAACGGGCCCCGTTGGAACACGGCATCCGTGCGTGCCGGCAGCGCGCCGCAGCTCGCGCGCCGCGGCCCGCGCACCGGAGCCCCGGCTACATCCAGTTCTTGCGCTTGAACAGGAGGTACAGCACGACCGCGAGGATGAGCATCGCCGCGATCGCGAGCGGATACCCGAACGCCCAGTGCAGCTCGGGCATCACGTCGAAGTTCATGCCGTAGATCGCACCGATGAGGGAGGGCGCGAACAGCACGGCGGCCCAGCCCGAGATCTTCTTCATGTCCTCGTTCTGCCGCTGCGCGACGAGCGTGGTGTTGACCGTCAAGATCTGCGCGAGCGCATCGCGCAGCTCGAACACGCGGCGCCTCACGATCGTGAGATGGTCGGCGACGTCTTCGAGGTACGACTGCATCGGCTCGGTCACGCCGTAGCGGTCGTGCCCGCGCCGCAGGGCCTGCAGCACCTCGTCGAGCGACGTCGACGCGTGCACCAGCTCGAAAACCTCGCGGTTCAGTCGGTAGATGCGTTCGGCCGCGTCGGGGCTGCCGCCGAACACCTGCAGCTCGATCTCCTCACGGTCGATCTCGAGCCCCGCAAGCACCGGCGAGTAACCGTCGACGATGGCATCGACGAGGCGGTACACCACGGCCTCGGGACCCTGCGCGAGCAAAGAACCGTCGAACAGCGAATCCGCCGTCAGGTCGTCGAGGTGACTCGCGTACTCGGCGGCGATCGTGCCGTCGAGCCACACGTCGTCCTGGCAGAACAGTGCGACGGCACGGCCCTTCGTGAGCAGGTGGAACTCGGCGAGCCGAACCTCCTCGGCCTCGTCGTCATAGACCGCCGCTTTCGCGACGACCGACAGCACCGACCCGTATCGCTCGAGCTTCGGCCGTTGGCCGCCCTGCATGAGGTCTTCGACGAGCAGCGGATGCAGGTTCCACGCCTCCGCGAGCGCCGTCACGTCGGCTTCGGTTGGCGTTGGGAAGAGCAGCATGGCCATCGCGTCGTCGCGGTCATCGGCGAACTCGAGCGCGTCGCGCGCCGTCGTCTCGGAAGGTGCCTCGACGAACTCGCCGTCGACCACGTAGCGCACGTGGCAGTCCCCGGCCCCGGCCCCGCCTGGCGTGCGCTGTCGCGCCGCGCCGGGCTGGCCGACCTTCTGGCGGGCGAGTCCCAGGCGCCGCTTGTTCGGCCGGGGCAGCGGTGTCATGCCGACCAGGGTATGCGAGCCGGGGAACACGCCGGAGTCACGCCGCCGCTAGCCTTGCGGCATGGATGAGGCCCACGCGCTCACCGACAACTTGCTTTCGATGTGGTGGATCGCCCTGGTGGCGCTGCTCGGGCCCGTGCTGGCGCTCGTCACGCGCCGAGTGATCCCCGACGTCGTGTGGCTGCTGGCGTTCGGCGTCATCATCGGCCCGAACATGCTCGGGCTCGCCGAGCAGACCGAGGCGGTCGAGTTCGTGCGCGAGCTCGGGATGGGGTTCCTGTTCCTGCTCGCGGGCTTCGAGGTCAAACCAGCCGACATGCGCAGCAGGCAGGGCAGGCACGCCATGCTCACGTGGGTGCTCTGCGCGGCGCTCGCCGTCGGCGCCGGCCTGCTCCTTCTCTGGGGCGACTGGCACGTCGCGGTCGTGTTCGGCATCGCGTCGACCTCGACCGCGCTCGGAACGCTGTTGCCGATCCTGAAGGACTCCGGCGCGATGAAGACGCCGCTCGGGCGCGCGGTCATGGTGCACGGCGCCTATGGCGAGCTGCTCCCGATCATCGCGATGTCGCTTCTGCTGTCGACGCGCGGCACCTGGCAATCGGCGGCCATCCTGCTCGGATTCGCGCTCGTCGCCGCGCTGACCGTCGCGATTCCGCGCAAACTGTTCATGCGCATCCCATTGATGGCAAAGGCCTTCGCCGCCGCCTCGAACTCCACCATGCAGACGACGCTGCGCGTGACCGTGTGGGTGATGATCACGCTGATGCTGCTCACGGCCGTGCTCGACCTCGACGTCGCCCTCGGCGCCTTCGCGGCTGGCATGCTGCTGAACGCGAGCATCCGCGGATCGGCGCCAGACCACGCAGACGAGATCATGCACAAGGTCGAGATCGTGGGGTTCAGCCTGCTGATCCCGGTGTTCTTCGTCACGAGCGGCATGAACATCAACCTGGGCGAGGTGCTCGCGCAGTGGCCGCTCCTGCTCGGGTTCGTCCTCGCGATCGCCGTGATGCGCGGCCTGCCCGTCTTCCTGCGCGAGGTCTGGACCACGACGCACTCTGGCGTCGAGCCGACCCGCGACCGCGCCGCCCTCGGCCTGTACGCGGCGACGGGGCTGCCGATCATCGTCGCCGTGACGCAGGTGGCCGTCTCGTCGGAGATCATCACCGACGCCACTGCATCCGTCTTGGTCACTGGCGGGGCGATCTCGGTGCTGGTGTTCCCCCTCGTGGCGCAGCGGATCACGAAGCGGCGCGCGCCCGTTCTCGACTGAGCGCTCGTCACGGCCCCTCGCGTTTCGCTCTCCGCAAGGCTTGGCGAACAACAATGACCATAGAGTGGTCTGCGTGATCGAGTTCGAGCGAGTCACCAAACACTTTGGCGGGCAGGCGCCGGCCGTTGACGACTTCTCGCTGGAAATCCCTTCCCATCGGGCATATGTGCTCGTCGGGTCATCCGGCTGCGGCAAGACGACCCTGCTGCGCATGGTCAATCGCATGGCATCGCCCACGAGCGGTCGCGTGCTCATCGACGGCGACGACGTGCAATCGATGGATGCGGTCCGGTTGCGACGTTCGATCGGGTACGTCCTCCAGAACGGCGGCCTCATGCCGCACCGCACGGTCGTCGACAACATCTCGACCGTGCCGGTGCTGAACGGCGAGCCGAAGCGTCAGGCGCGTCTCGCGGCCACGGGACTGCTCGAGCGAGTCGGGCTCGACGCATCCTTCGGCGCTCGCTACCCGGCGCAACTCTCGGGCGGCCAGCAGCAGCGCGTCGGCGTCGCGAGGGCGCTCGCGGCCGACCCGAATATTCTGCTCATGGACGAGCCGTTCGGCGCCGTCGACCCGATCGTGCGCCTCGAGCTGCAGCACGAGCTGCTGCGCCTGCAGTCGGAACTCGGCAAGACGATCGTGTTCGTCACCCACGACGTCGACGAGGCGTTCCGCATCGGCGACGAGGTCGTCGTGCTCCGCGAGGGCGGCCGCATCGCGCAACGCGGCACGCCGGCCGAGCTGCTCGCGAACCCCGCCGACGATTTCACGCGCGACTTCATCGGGGCCGACCGCGCCGATCGCGTCCTGACGCTGCGCGACGTCGACGGCCGCACGATCGCCGTCGGCGGTGACGGGGCGCCCGTTGGGGTGCTGGCACAGGATGCGCGGGGTGACGATCGCGCGCCCGTTGCGCCCGATGCGTCCGGCGCCGCGCCGCAGGATGGCGACCAGGCGGTGGCCCGGCCGTGACCTGGCTGAGCCTCAACTGGCCGTGGGTGCTCGAGCTCGCGGGTGCGCACCTGTTCGTCACGGTGATCGCGGTCGTGTTGAGCATCGTCATCGCCGTACCGATCGGGCGCCTCGCCTATCGGATGCCGCGCGTCGGCGGCCCGGTGCTCGGAGGCGCGGCCCTCCTCTTCGCGATCCCCGCCCTTCCACTGCTCATCATCGTGCCGATCATCTTCGGCACGCCCCTGCGATCGCAGGCGACGCTCATCATCGCCCTCACGGTCTACGGCGTCGCGCTCCTCGTGCGAACTGCGGCCGACGCCTTCGCCGCGGTCGACCCCGGGGTGCGAGACGCGGCGCTCGCGGTCGGCGAATCGCCCCGCACGA
>JBQDJW010000337.1:0-2051 GCA_052086425.1 Pseudoclavibacter sp.
CGGCGGGTTCTACGACCGGGCCCTGGCGCAGCTGCGCCCCGTGGCCGGGAAGGGCCACGGGGCGGCGCCGATCATCACGATCGTGTTCGACGATGAGGTGCGCGGCGACCTGCCGCTCGAACCGCACGACATGCCGGTCGACGGCGTGTTGACGCCGTCGGGCGTGCGCTGGTTCGGGAGCTCGGTCGCAGACGCCGGAGCGGACGCCGACGAGCGCTGATCCTGGCGACCCTGTCGACCGACAGGTCCGCCGGGCCCGCTAGCTCGCGGCGGCGGCTTCCTCCGCCTCAAGGGCGGCGGCCTCTTCGACGGTCACGAGCGGGTACACGCCGTTCTCGTCGTGCACCTCGCGGCCGGTCACGGGCGGGTTGAAGACGCACGCAACGCGAAGCTCGGTGCGCGGGCGCACGCGGTGGCGATCGTGATCGTTGAGCAGGTAAATCGAGCCTGGGTGAAGCTGGTGCACCTCACCCGTGCCGAGATCTTCGATCTCGCCCTCGCCCTCGATGACCCACACGGCCTCGATGTGGTTCTGATAGCAGAACTCAGACTCGGTGCCCGCGTAGAGCGTGGTCTCGTGCAGCGAAAAGCCGACACCGTCCTTGGCGAGGATGATGCGCTTGCTCCGCCAGTTCTCACTCTTGATGTCTGCGGGGGTATCGGTGATCTCGTCGACGGTGCGAACGATCATGTGGGTTCCTTTCGTGCAGGTATGAAGGAGGCGCAGCAGCGAGCGTGCTAGCCCTCGAGTGCATCGGCGACGGCGACATCGATGATGTCGAGGCCCCGGTCGAGCTGCGCGTCGGTGATCGTGAGGGCGGGCATGAGCTTGACGACCTCGCCCTCCGGGCCCGACGTCTCGATGAGCAGGCCGCGTTCGAACGCGCCGCGCGCGACCGAGTCGGCGAGCTCGCCAGACTCGAACTGCAGGCCGCGGGCGAGGCCGCGGCCCTTGGCGACGAGCTTCGCGTTGCCGTCGGCATCCGTGTGCTTCGCGACGAGCGCGTTCCAGCGCGACTCGACGCGGGCGCCCTTCTCGAGGGTCGAGCGCTCGAGTGCATCGTCGCTCCAGTACTCGTCGATCGCGGCGGTCGCGGTCGCGAACGCCGGCGCGATACCGCGGAACGTCCCGTTGTGTTCGCCTGGCTCCCAGATGTCGAGGTCGGGGCGCACGAGGGTGAGTGCCATCGGCAGACCTGAGCCGCCGATCGACTTCGAGAGCGTCACCATGTCCGGCACGATGCCGGCCTCTTCGAAGCTGAAGAAGCCGCCGGTGCGTCCGCAACCCATCTGAATGTCGTCGACGATCAGCAGGATGTCGTGGCGCTTGCACAGGTCGGCGAGGCTGCGCAGCCACTCGGCGCGCGCCGCGTTGATGCCGCCCTCGCCCTGCACCGACTCGACGATCACGGCGGCGGGGATGTTCAGTCCGCTCCCGCTGTCATCGAGCAGCCGCTCGAGGTAGAAGAAGTCGGGGTAGTCGCGGTCGAAGTAGTCGTCATACGGCATCGGCGTCGCGTGCACGAGCGGCACACCGGCTCCCCCGCGCTTGAGCGAGTTGCCCGTCACCGAAAGGGCGCCGAGCGTCATTCCGTGGAATGCGTTCGTGAAGTTCACGACCGATTCGCGGCCGGTGACTTTGCGCGCGAGTTTCAGTGCGGCCTCGACGGCGTTCGCGCCGCCGGGCCCTGGGAAGACGACACGATAGTCGAGGTTTCGCGGCGCGAGAATCTTCTCGTTGAACGCTTGCAGAAATTCGCGTCGCGCAGTGGTGAACATGTCGAGCGAATGGATGACGCGATCATCGGCTAAATAGCGAAGCAGCACATCCTTCAACACGGGGTTGTTGTGCCCGTAGTTGAGTGCGCCTGCTCCGGCGAAGAAGTCGAGGTACTCGTTGCCGTGTTCGTCGTACATGACACTGCCGACGGCGCGGTCGAACACGACCGGCCATGAGCGCGAGTAACTGCGAACCTGCGATTCCAGATTCTCGAAAATACTCAGATCGGACAGTTCAGTCGTGGCAGAAGAGATAACAGCCTCCAAGGCGT
>JBQDJW010000337.1:2061-4243 GCA_052086425.1 Pseudoclavibacter sp.
TCGTGGGCGCGGAGAAGTACGGCTGCGCGTCCACGGATTTCCCGAGCGTCGCGTCGGCGCCGGGGCTGCGAGCGGCTCCCAGGGTGGCTTGCGCCGAAGCTCGCTCAGCGCGCGCCGACTGGCCCGATGATGTGCAGGCGCTCGGCGTCGTGCGAGTCGGGGAAGTGCGCTTCCTCGAACAGCGACTCCGTGACGAGTTTCGTGTTCCATCGGCGGGCGAGGCTGCCGAATAGATTGCGCGAGGCGAGATTGTCTTCCGTGACCGTCGTTTCGACGAATCGAATCGGATCTTCGGCGTCGACATTTGCGGCGACGAGATCATCGACGAGGCGACTCGCAAGCCCTTCGCCGCGATGCGATTCAGCAACCGCGACCTGCCAGACGAACAGCGTTTCCGGGTCTTCCGACCTTCGATAGCCGAGCACGAACGCGACGACCTCGTCGCCGTCGACAGCGACCCGGCACGTGTCCGCGAAATCGCGGACGAGCAGCAGGTACATGTACGACGAATTGAGGTCGAGTTCATCCGTACCTTTAGCGACGCGCCACACGTCGGCTCCGTGTTCCACGGATGGGGTGATGATTCGAGTCCCCGTGGAACTCGAATCCTGACGTTTTTCTTCGATGAGCGTCAACATGACATTTTCAACGCTAGCGAGAATTGAGAAGCATCCCAAGCGACGGCGAGTCGCGCAAGTTGCTGCCGATCGCGCCGATCCCTCCCAGGTTGCTACCGGCCGGTTCCGCGGCCGTCAGGCGCCGAATCGGGGTCATCGTGTCGGTGGCGTGCGGCCGCGCGCGGGACAAGTACCATACTGAACTTGGAAAGTGAGTTTCATGCCCAAGTATTCGTATCGCTGCACCGCCTGCGACAACGCCTTCGACATCCAACAGTCGTTCAGCGACGATTCGCTCACCGTCTGCCCTGAATGCGGCGGCGAGTTGCGCAAACTGTTCGGTGCCGTCGGCATCGCGTTCAAGGGGTCGGGGTTCTATCGCAACGACCACGGAGCCGGCGCGCAGAAGACCTCGTCTGGCTCAACAGACACGACCTCGAATGGGAGCGGCTCCTCCGACACGAGCACCTCGTCGACGTCGACCGACTCGACCACCAAGACCCCCGCGACCGCAGCATCCGGCAGCGGTTCGACACCGACGACGTCCGCCACCGCGTAGCCGACCGGCGCCCCCAGCGCACCTCCAGGCGGACATTCCAAGCCCCCACTCCAGCAGTCACTGTGCCCGGCCCCTTCCGGCCGAGAAAGGAGCTCCCATGAAGGGCTTCAAGGAATTCATCATGCGCGGCAACGTCATGGATCTCGCCGTCGCCGTCATCATCGGCGCGGCGTTCACCGCGATCGTCGACGCGCTCGTCACGGGGATCTTTAACCCGATCATCGCCCTCATCTTCAATGCCGACGACATCGCCACAGCGACGCTCGACATCGGCGAGCTCCACCTCGGCATCGGCCTCGTGATCGCGGCGATCATCAACTTCCTGCTCATCGCGGCGGTCGTGTACTTCGTCCTGATCCTTCCGATCAACTCGCTGCAGAAGCGCGCGTACGTACTCAAGCACGGCGAGCCGCAGCCCGACCCCGAGGCGGCGCCGACCGAGGCCGACCTGCTCGGCGAGATCCGCGACCTGCTCAAGGCCCAGCCGAAGGCCTAACGACGGGGCCGGTCAGCGGCCGCCACTCGAACCGGCGCCCCCGCGCCCGAGGCGGGGCTCAGCACACCAGCTGGGCCCCGCCTCGTCGTTTCTGGGCGTCGGACTGCGACGGGTGCACCCAGTGCGAGCGGTATCGCCTATCCCCCGCGCCCCAGAGTCTCGGGCCCGCGCACCCACAGCATCCCGGAACCGACCATGATCGCCGCTGCGAGCGCGAACGCCCACCCATAGCCGCTCGCGTCGATGATCGCCCCGGTCACGATCGGCCCGATGATCGTGCCGAGGTCCTGCGACATCTGGAACGTCGAGAGCACCTGGCCGCCCGAGCGCCCGTGGCCGACGATGTCGGCGGCCATCGCCTGGTTGGCGGGCGCCATGAGGCCGGCGCCGAGCCCGCCGACGAAGCCGACGGCCAGCAGCGAGAACATGTCTTGCACGGGAATCATGACGAGCAGTGAGGCACCCGCGATGACGGCGCCCCAGATCACGAGCGGTTTGCGGCCGATTCGG
>JBQDJW010000338.1:0-4242 GCA_052086425.1 Pseudoclavibacter sp.
CGTAGTAGCCGCGAATGCTCGGGATGCTCGGGAGTGTTTCGCGCAGGCCCGTTGCGACGATAACGGCGCGGGCGGCGATCGCCGTCGGCGCGTCGCGCCCGTGGAGCTCGGCCACGAATCGCGGGGCGTCTCGGTCGCCCGCGCCCCCGTTCTCCGAACCGGCCGACTGGGCACTGAGCCCATCGAAGGGCCCCTGAGCTCCGTCCGCGCCGTCACCGGACCGCCGCAGCGCCGTGACCTTCGTGCGGCGCAGCGCACGCACGCTCGGGTACGCCTCGAGCTCCTCGCGCGCGAGGCGACGCAGCTCGTGCGGCGGCACGCCGTCGCGTGTGAGGAAGCCGTGCGAGAGCATGGTGGCGGCGTTCCGCGGCCGGTCCGCGTCGACGAGCGCCACCCGTAGCCTGGCGCGCCCGAGGTTGAGCGCCGCCGAGAGACCGGCGGGTCCTCCGCCGATGATGAGCGCGTCGACCTCGTCGATGCCGGTATCGGCCATCGCGGGCGGCACGTCGATCCCTCGCTGCGCCTCGCTCACGACACCAGCACTCCGGACCTGGCGATGTCGACCTGCTCGTCTCGCGGCACGACTTTCACGCGCTCCCTGGTGTGCTCGTGGTTCGCGCCGAGGTCGCGCTCGTGCGCGTCGAGCGCGCACCAGCCGTCCCACGTCGTGAACTCGACGCCGCGCTCCTCAAGCAGGTCGAGCACGTCGCCGGCGACGGCCGGGGCGTCGAGCTCGCCCGCATGCGCGTCGGCGACGAGATGCGCGATCGTCTCCATGGCATCCGACTTCGTGTGGCCGATGAGGCCGACTGGGCCGCGCTTGATCCAGCCGGTCGCGTACAGGCCGCGCACCGGAACGCTCGACGCGACGTCGTCCGCCCGCTCGCCCGCAGCATCCGCCACTCGCCCTTCGACGTTGGGGATCACGCCGGCGTGCTCGTCGAACGGCGCGCCCTCGACGCGCGTTCCCGCGTAGCCGACGGCGCGGTAGACCTGCTGCACCTCGACCTCGCGCAGCTCGCCCGTGCCGCGCACGCCTCCGTCGCCGGTCGGCTCGGTGCGCTCGAAGCGCACGCCGCGCACGCGGCCCGCGTCGTCGCCGAGCACCTCGACCGGCGAGTGGTAGAAGTGCAGGTGCAGGCGGCGGTCGGCGCCCGTCGGCTCGCGGTCGCGCCAGCCGTTCAGGATGCGCAGCATCACCTTGAGCTGATTGTTCGTTGCCTTCGTCGGGTCGGCGACGTCGCCCGCGAAGTCCTCGTCGTGCAGCACGAGATCGACGCCAGGCACCTCGCCGAGCTCGCGCAGCTCGATGGGCGTGAACTTGATGTCGCCCGGGCCGCGGCGCCCGAACACGTGCACGTCGGTCACGGCGGAATTCTCGAGGCCAGACAGCACGTTGTCGGCGACTTCCGTCGAGCGCAGGTCGACGGCGTGCTTCGCGAGCACGCGGGCGACGTCGAGGGCGACGTTGCCGTTTCCGATCACGGCGACGGACGCACCGTCGAGCGGCCACGCGCGCGGCACGTCCGGGTGGCCGTCGTACCAGGCGACGAAATCGGCGGCGCCGTACGACCCCTCGAGGTCGATGCCTGGCACATCGAGCTTCGCGTCGCGGATCGCACCCGTCGCGAGGATCACGGCGTCGTAGCGCTCGTGCAGTTCGGCGAGTGCGATGTCGCGGCCGACCTCGACGTTGCCGATGAATCGGATGCTGCGGGAGCCGCCAGTGGCATCGTCACCATCGTCCGTCGTCTCGGCAGCGGCGTCTGGCGTCCCGCCGTCGACCCCGCCCGCAGCCGCAGCCGGGGCGGCCGGGGCGTCGAGCATCTCGTGCAGCGACGTGACGATGCCCTTGATGCGCGGGTGGTCGGGCGCGACGCCGTAGCGGATGAGCCCGTACGGCGCCGGCAGCGACTCGAAGAGATCGATCGCCACCCGGCCGCCTGCCTCGCGCACGGCGCGGCCGAGCAGGTTGCCCGCGTAGATGCCCGCCGGGCCGGCGCCGACGATCGCGACGCGAAGGTTGCTGATGCTGGAAGTGGACACCGTGGTGGCCTTTCAGGTCGTGCCCGCGACGGGGGTCGCGAGCGGGTCGAATCGGTCGAGTTCGAGGGTCGCGAGCTCGGCGGTCGCGTGCGGGCTCAACCGCACGACGTCGCCGACCACGATCACGGCGGGCGAACGGATGCTCCGCTCGGCCGCCTGGTGCGCGATCGTTGCGAGTGTGCCGACCGTCACGCGCTCGCGCGATCCGTAGCCGTCCTCGACAACCGCAATGGGGCATCCGGGCCCTCGCTCGCCTCGCGCGAGCACGCCGGCGGCGTGCGCGAGGGTGCCGACGCCCATGAGCAGCACGATGGTGTGGTCGGCGCCGCCGGCGAACCCCTCGATCCAGTCGTGACCGGTCGCGACGGTGTAGGCGGTCGCGACGCCGCGGTGGGTGAGCGGGATGCCCGCGAGCGCGGGCACGGCGGAGGCGCTCGAGACGCCGGGCACGACCTCTGCGATGAGCCCGGCGTCTCGGCACGCGGCCAGCTCTTCTCCCCCGCGGCCGAACACGAAGGGGTCGCCCCCCTTGAGGCGCACCACGGACTTGCCCTCGCCGGCGAGCCGCACGATGATCCGATTGATCTCGTCTTGCGGTACGGCGTGGTGGCCCGGCGTTTTGCCGACGTCGACGATGTCGGCGCGCAGCTCGATGCCGAGCTCGCCGAGGCCGCGGAGGACGCCGCGGGCGCCGAGCCGGTCGGCGACGACCACGTCCGCCGCCTGCAGCACCTGGAGGCCTCGGATCGTCAGCAGGCCGACGTCGCCTGGGCCCGCGCCCACGAGCCAGACTTTCGCGGGCACCGCGCCCGCGGTGCCCGCCGCCGTCATAGGTGCAATCCGCACTCGGTCTTCGAGAGGCCCGCCCAGCGGCCCGACCGCGGGTCGTCGCCGGGGGCGACGGGCTTCGTGCAGGGCTCGCAGCCGATCGACGGGTAGCCGTTCGAGACGAGCAGGTTCACGGGGACCTCGTTCTCGCCCGAGTACGCGATCAGATCGTCGAACGCCCAGGCCGCGATCGGGCTCACCTTGACGAGCCCGTTGCGCTCGTCCCACGCCACGAGCGGCGTGTTGGCGCGGGTCGGGGCCTCTTCGCGACGCACGCCCGAGAACCACACCTCGTACCCCGCGAGCACCTTCTGCAGGGGTTCGACCTTGCGTCGCCGGCAGCACAGTTCGGGGTCTCGATCGTGCAGCTTCGGGCCGAACTCCGCGTCCTGCTCGGCGACGGTCTGCTCGGGTTCCACGTTGACGACGCGCACGTCGAGGGTGCGTGCGACCTCGTCGCGCGTCGCGTACGTCTCGACGAAGTGGTACCCGGTGTCGAGGAAGATGACGTCGAGTCCTGGCAGGTACTTCGAGACCAGGCTCGGCACCGCCGCGTCGGCCATCGAGCAGGCGATGGCCGCGGCGTCCACCGCGAAGTTCTCCGCGACCCATGCCAGCACCTCGGCCGACGATGCCTCGTCGGGTTGCATGCTCCGCAATTCACGGTTGCCGCGCTCCGCCAGCGCCTTGAGCTCATCGCGCGTGCGGCGAGTCGCCGTTCGCGGGTCAAGCGTGAAGGTCATTGCAGTGCCTCCTCGTCGGCCCGGTGGGCCCATTCGGCGAACGTCTCGGCAGGGTAACGATCCCCGGTGAACCGCAGCACGACGCGCTCGACGTAGTCGGCGATTCCGTCGGCCGCGACCTTGAGCCCGCGCACGGTGCGCCCGAGCCCCGGTTCTTCGCGGTCGTTCGATGCGAGCCCGCCGCCGAGGTGCACCTGGTAACCGGGAACCTGCTCGCCGTCGATCGTGACGAGCTGGCCCTTCAAGCCGATGTCGGCGGTCTGGATGCGCGCGCACGAGTTCGGGCAGCCGTTGACGTGCAGCGAGAGCGGGTGCGGCAGGTCGATGCCGGCCAGCCGCTCCTCGAGGTCGAGGACGGCGTGCGTCGCGTTCACCTTCGTCTCGACGATGGCGAGCTTGCAGTACTCGATGCCGGTGCAGGCGATCGTGCCGCGCCGGATCAGGCTCGGGCGCGCCTGCAGCCCGAGGTCGTCGAGCGCGGCGATGAGCGGTTCGACGCGGTCTTCCGGCACATCGAGGATCACGAGCTTCTGGTGCGGGGTCGTGCGCAGGCGGCTCGAGCCGTTGGCCTCGATCACGTCGGCGAGCGTCGCGAGCGTCGGGCCTGAGACGCGCCCGATGATCG
>JBQDJW010000339.1:0-2671 GCA_052086425.1 Pseudoclavibacter sp.
CTTCGGACCGGTGGCGTCAGTCTCCCGCGTCGCCTCCCGCGAGGAAGCGATCGAGCTCGCGAACGGCACCACGTTCGGGCTGAGCTCATCGGTGTGGACCACGGACGAGGAGGAGCAGGACTGGTTCATCCGCAACATCGACGCGGGCGCCGTCTTCGTCAACGGCATGACCGCGTCGCACCCGGAGCTGCCGTTCGGCGGCGTCAAGGACTCCGGGATCGGGCGCGAGCTCGCGGCCGCCGGTATCCGCGAGTTCTGCAACCTGCAGACCGTCTGGAAGGCGTGACGCACTCTTCGACCTCTGCACTGCCCGGCCGCTCGCGCTCCGCGAGCGGCCGGGGCGTCGGAGGAGATCGCTTCGCCGGCGACGACCCCGCGAACCCTGCCCCCTCCGGTGCGGGTGCCCCCGCCGACCACACGGTCAACGCCGCATCCTCCCCCGTCCTCACGGCCGAGCTTCCCCCGACGACGATCGTGCCGAGCAGGTCGGTGCGCGCGGTGGCCATATGCGCCGCGTCGAGCATCGCGAGCGCGTCGCTCGTCGGGTGACCGTAGCTGTTGCCTGCACCGACCGAGACGAGGGCGAGCCGCGCACCCGTGGCGGCGTAGAGCTCCGGCGCTTGGTCGCCCGAGCCGTGGTGCGAGACCTTGACGATGTCGGCCCGGAGCGCGGGCACGGTCTGCGGAGCGCCGGCGCCCGCGCCCGGCATCGGCGCACCGGGCGCACCGGGCCCGACGCCCTCTGACCCCGCCGCACGTTCGGCGGCGCGCAACACCTGCTGCTGCGGACGCTCGCCGAGGTCGCCGAGCGACAGCAACGTCGGCCCCGTCGCCGGCGTGACGTGCACCGTGAGGCTGCCATCGTTTCCCGACGACGCGGACGGCCCGCCATCGGCCGAGGCTCTCGGCCAGAGCGCCCGCCACGCAGTATCACCGATGCGCCACGTGTCGCCCGCGACCGCGGCCATGACCCGGATGCCATTGGTCGCGTACTGCTCGACGATCGGCTCCGCCATGGCCTCGCGAGTGCGCGGGACGACGAGCGCATCGACGCGGTCGGCGATGTCGCCAGCCGCCCCGTCGTGGTCGTGGTCGAAATGCGACAGCACGAGCACGTCGATGCGTTCGACGCCGAGCAGGTCGAGGCAGGCCTCGAGCGGCTCGGGGTCTGGGCCCGTGTCGATGAGCGCGACGGCATCGCCGGCGCGCACGACGATCGCGTCGCCCTGCCCGATGTCGCACGCGGCGTAGCGCCAGTCGTCGGGGAACGACGCCGATCGCACGAGCGCGGTGCCGAGACCCGACCCGGCCATGACGGCGAGCAGCGCGATGACTGCGGCACCCGCGAGTGCCTGCATCCACCTGCCGCGTCGCACGAGACCGTGCCGTCCGGCGCGCCGATGTCGACCCCCGATCCGCACGCCTGCGGTGCCACCCGGACGGACGAGCCAGGCGATGATCGCCGCGGCCGTCGCCGCGCCGAGCAGGAGCGCCCCGCCGAGCCCGCCCGGCCATGGCACCGACGCGAGCGGCCAGCCCGCCGTTCCCGTCGCGATCACGCCGATCCATTGCGCCGGCGTCCACCCGATCCAGAGTGCGACGGGAGCGACAGCAGGGGCGACGGTGGCGAGAATGGCCCCGACGAGGCCGACGAGCGTGGCGATCGGCGCTGCCGGCGCTGCAAGCAGGTTCGCGACGACGCCGTAGGTGGGGATGACGGGCTGCAGCAGGATCAGAATCGGCTGGCACGCGAGCTGCGCGGCGACGGGAACCGCCAGCGCGACGGCCAGCCACCGCGGCATCCATCGTTCAAGCCGCTCGGCGAGCGGTCGCGTGCCCAGCAGCAGGCCGGCGGTCGCGGCGACCGACAGGGCGAAGCCGTAGTCGGCGCCGAGCGCGGGGCTTGCGGCGAGCAGCACGATCGTCGCGAGGCACAGCACGGGCGCCCCGCGAACCTTCCGGCCCCAGCCGTCGACCGCGAGCACGATCGATGCCATCGCCGCCGCGCGGATCACGCTGCCTTCGGGCGTGACGATCACGACGAATCCCGCGAGCGCCGCACCCGCCGCCGCGATGCGCACGCCGCGGGGAATGCCGAGCAGCCGCCCGAGCAACACGATGCCGCCGACGATCAGCACGCAGTTCGAACCGGAAACAGCGACGAGGTGTGACAGCGACGACGTCTTCATGTCGTCCTCGAGGCCCGCGTCCAGGGCGCGCGTGTCGCCGACCGCGAGCCCCGGTAGCAGTTGGCCTCCGGCGCCCGGCAGGGCCGATGCCTCGGCGACGAACCGGTGTCGAAGCTCGTCGGCCCACGCGAGCAACGGATGCTGCTTGGCCGTTTGGCGCGCCGCATCCGTCGCGAAGGCCATGAGCGTGCGATCGGCTCCCCCGTCGAACTCGCTCAGGCGCGCCTCGAGCACGACTTCGGCACCGATGCCGGGCGGGCGGGGCGCAGCCGAGGGCGCCGCGGGCGGGGCGCGGTCGCCCTGAGCGTCGCCAGTCGCCGCTCCCCCGTCGACCGCTTCGATCGACCCGAACACGAGCAGCGGAACCGCGACGGGCCGCCACCCGTCGCCGAGGTCGATGGCCGTCGCCCGCACCTCGTAGCGCGCCGAGCCGAGATCGCCGCCGGGTTCCCACCTGTTCGCGTCGCCCGCGGCTGCGTCAT
>JBQDJW010000339.1:2681-4235 GCA_052086425.1 Pseudoclavibacter sp.
ACGATCACCGGATGCGCCACTCGCCACGATCGCGGCGTCGGGAACCAGCCCGGTCACCACCGCGCGAATCTCGACGGCACCCGCGCGCTCGATCGCCGCCTCGACGACCGGCCCACGGGCGGCCTCCCACTGCGCGGCTCCGCTGCACGCCACGAGCGCCGCAAGCGCGAGGCACCAGCACGCCTGCACGACGACCGGCTCGAATCGCCGACGACGGGCGCGGACTCCGTCCGGGCCCCGAGCCAGGGCTCCCGCCCGGCCGCGGGCGCGGTCGCGCCACGTCGGGACCGCGATCCACGCGAGACCGACCACGGCGACGGCGCCGAGCGCGCCCGCGAACGGCCAGGCGGTAGCCGGGGCGAGCGTCACGAGGAGGGCGCACGCCCACGCCGTCAACGCTGCCGGCAGTAATCGCAGGTCGAGGTGCGACCCGTGGCCGGCGTCGGATTCGTCGTGCCCGGTCACGTCACACCGTGACGAGCGGCGCGAGGGCCTCGAATGTCGCGTCGCCGATGCCGCTCACATTCGTGAGCTCGTCGACCGAGGCGAAGCCGCCGTTCTGATCGCGGTAGTCGATGATCCGCTGCGCGAGCGCGGGTCCGATGCGTGGGAGCGTCTCGAGCTCGGGCTGGGTCGCCGTGTTGAGGTTCACGAGTCCGCCGCCCGCTCCCGCAGCGGCGCTCGTTCCGTCGGCACTCCCGCCGCCCGTCGCCGCCGAGGCCGCAGAGCCGGCACCCGATCCGGCGGCGCCGACGCCCGGCGGGGCGTCTTCCGGGCTTTCGCCGATCCGCGGCACCCAAATCTGCTCGCCGTCGATGAGCGCGCGGGCGAGGTTCACGGCCGATTGATCGGCCTCGCTCGTGAATCCGCCCGCTGCGTCGATCGCGTCGGTGACGCGCGACCCGGCCGGAAGGGTCACGACGCCTGGCGCGCCGACGGCGCCGACGACGTGCACGAGCAAGATCGAGGCGCCCGCCGCCTGCCCGGTGCCGCTCGAGCCCGCAGTTCCGGCCCCACCGTTTGCTCCGTACTCGGCACTCGCCGAAGCCCCACCGCCGGCACCGGGATCAGCCGCTCCGCCGCCGGCGTCAGCGCCTCCCCCGCCGGCGTCCTGGACCGCCTCGCCGAGCCCATCAATGCCCCCGTCGCCCGCAGCCTCCGCCTCGGCGCCGTCGGCGAGCCCCGCGGCGTCGCCCTCGAGCGTCGTCGCGGGAGACGGTTGCAGTGCCGCGACGACGAGCCCGATCGCGAGCGCGACGAGCGCGAGCACGATGCCGGCGCCAACGCCCATGCGCACGCGGGGCCGCGCGGGCCGCTCGAACAGTGCGTCGAGCTCGGCCGCGGTGAGCGGCGAGTCCGGATCGTCGCCGACGCGGTCACGCTCGCGCTCGTCGCTCTCATCACCCTTTTCGGAGTCGCCAGTCGCGTCGATGAGGACGAGCGGGAGCCGTTCCTCGGGCTCCCGATCGTCGCCGTCGGTGGCGTGCCGTATTCCTGCTCCAGACGCATCGCGCCCGAGCGCGGACGAGCCGGCGAGGCGCCTCGCCCCGCCCG
>JBQDJW010000340.1:0-4227 GCA_052086425.1 Pseudoclavibacter sp.
CCCCGCGGGGCGGGAGGGGGTGCGCCCGCCGCCCGGGGGCCCCCGCCCCCGCCGGGGGGGGGGGGGCCCGGGCGGCCGGCGAGCGGCCCGGACGCGTGCGCGGCGCCGCCCCCGCTTGCGGTCGGCTGCATTGCGACGCGTCCGCGGTAGAGCCGGCCGCGCGCGGCCTTGCGCGGCGCCCGGTGCGCCGACGATGACGAGCCGCCCGGCCCGCCCGAAAGGAGCGCGCGCAGCGGCGCGAGCGAGTCGTTCGTCACGCGCCCCTGCCACACGAGCCGCCACAGGGCGTCCGCGAGGGCATGGTCGTCGGGCGCGCGCGCGTCGTCGGCCTCGTCGGCGGCGAGCGCGTCGCACAGCGGCCGGAAGAACTGCGCGCCGCCGGCGAGCACCTCGAGCACCCGCGCCTCGAGCGGATCTGCGGGAGGCGCATCCGGCCCGCTTGGAGCATTCGGTGCGCCCGCGCCTGCCGGCAGCGTCAGCGCGGCCGTGTCGGCGAGGTGCAGGCTCACCCAGCCGTCGCCGCCCGCGATCTGCCCGTGCCCGCGCCACAGCACCTCGCCGGAGGTCGTGAGCTCGTCGAGCATCGACGGCGCATAATAGCGCACTCGCGCCGGCAGCACGAGCGATTCCCATGCCGAGCCGGGAATCGGCACGCCCGCGAGCTGATCGATCGCGGTCACGACGCCGTCGACGCCGCGGAGCGAGCCGCCGACGTGCTGCCACTCGGGCAGGAATCGTGCGTAGGCGGCCGCCGGTACCGGCTCGATCTCGCTGCGCAGCGCCGCGAGCGATCGTGCCCGGATGCGCCGCAGCACCTGGGCGTCGACCCATTCCGTTCCCGTCGTGTCTGGGCGGAACTCGCCCTCGACGACACGTCTGGCGAGCTCGAGCCGCTGCAGGGCTTCGCGGACGACGGCGCGCCCGAGACCGAAGCGGTCGGCGATCGTGACGAGCGAGAACGGGCCGTGCGTGCGCGAGTACCGCGCGACGAGGTCGCCGACCGGGTCGTCGACCGGATCGATGAACGCGACGGGAACGCCGATCGGGAGCGGCACGCCGAGCGCGTCGCGCAGGCGGGCGGCGTCCTCGATCGCGGCGAAGCGCTCTTCGCCCGCGATGCGTGCCCGCAACACCCGCTTCGAGGCGACGAGTTCGTCGACGAATTCCTCGGCCCGAGCGAGGTGCTGAGACGTCGGCGCGCCGGTCCGCTCGCCGCGCGTTTCCCGTGGCTCCCCGGGCTCGTTCGCCCGCTCTCCGCGGTCGTCGACGGGTGCGTCCGCGGTCTGTGCGCCTGCGGCTTCGAGGGGCTCGGCCAACGATCGCCGGCCGTCCTCCGACGCCAGGAGCGTGTCGACGGGCGCCTCGTCGTCCGCATCCGGATCTTCGAGCCGCGCGGCGATCTCGGCGATCGACAGCGGCCCGAGCACGCGCAGCAGATCGGCGACGCCCTCGAGGCCGCGCGCGTGCCGCCCCGGCGCGAGCCGCTGCAGTTCGAGCTCGATGCGCTCGATAACCGTCGCGTCGAGGAGTTCGCGCAGCTCGACGCGGCCGAGCAGATCGGCGAGCAGCGTCGGGTCGAGCGCGAGCGCGGCGGCCTTGCGCTCGGCGAGGGGCGAGTCGCCCTCGTACATGAACGAGCCGACGTAGCCGAAGAGGATCGTGGTCGCGAACGGCGACGGCGTCTCGGTCTCGACCTCGACGACCCTCACGGTGCGCTGCTGGATCTTGCGAGCGAGCCCCTGCAGCGAGTCGAGGTCGTACACGTCGTGCAGCACTTCGCGGACGGCCTCGAGGATGATCGGGAACGTCGGGTGCTCGCGCGCGATCTCGAGCAGCTGCGCCGAGCGCTGGCGTTGCTGCCACAGCGGCGCTCGTTTGCCCGGGTGCATGCGGGGGAGCAGCAGGGCCCTGGCGGCGGCCTCGCGGAAGCGCGCCGCGAAGAGCGCCGAGCCGCCGACCTCGCGCGTGACGATCGGCTCGATCTCTTCGGGCTCGAGCACGAACAGCTCGGCCCCGGGCGGCTCGGCGTCGCCCTCTGGGATGCGCACGACGATGCCGTCGTCGTTGGCGACGGCGGCGCCGTCGATGCCGAATCGGTCGCGCACGCGGTCGGCGACGATGAGCGCCCAGGGCGCGTGCACGGGCCTGCCGTACGGCGAGTGGAGGATGAGGCGCCAGTCGCCGAGCTCGTCGCGAACGCGCTCGACCACCAGGGTGGTGTCGGTCGGGACGACACCGGCGACCTCGCGCTGGTCGCGCACGTACGACAGCAGGTTGGCGGCCGCGCGCTCGTCGACGACCTCGGCGAGCTCCTCAGGGAGCGCTGCCAGTGCAGGACCCGACGTGGCCGCGCCCTTCGACGCGACCGACGCCGACCGGTCGAGCTCACGGGTCACCCGGCCGATCGCTTCGCCGAGTTCGGCCGGCCGCCCCTGCGCGTCGCCGATCCAGAACGGCAGGCGCCCTGGTTCGCCGAACGCGGGCGTGACGAGCACGCGGTCGTGCGTGATCTCGGCGATGCGCCAGCTCGTGGTTCCGAGGGCGAACACGTCGCCGACCCTCGACTCGTAGACCATCTCCTCGTCGAGCTCGCCGACGCGCATGCCGCCGCGCCTCGCCGCGGGTGTGGACGCCCCGTCGTCGGTCACGCCTGGCTGCTGCGCGTCGCTCGACGCCATGAGGAACACGCCGAACATGCCGCGATCGGGGATCGTGCCGCCGCTCGTCACGGCGAGCCTCTGCGCCCCCGGCCGGCCCGTGATCGTGCCAGCGTCGCGGTCCCACACGACGCGGGGCCGCAGTTCGGCGAAGGCCTCAGACGGGTACTTGCCCGCGACGAGGTCGAGCGTCGCGTCGAACACCTGCCGAGACAGCGACGCGAACGGCGCCGAGCGGCGCACGGTGTCGAACCACTCCTCGACGTCGATCTCGTCGATCGCCGCCGCCGCGATCGTCTGCTGGGCGAGCACGTCGAGGGGGTTCGCGATGACCTTCATGCGCTCGATGCGGCCGGCGACCATGCGGGAGGCGGCGACCGACGAGTGCAGCACGTCGGCGCGGTGCTTCGGGTAGAGAACCCCGCGCGACGGGGCGCCGACCTGGTGGCCGGCGCGGCCGACGCGTTGCAGCCCCGACGCGACCGACGGCGGCGACTCGACCTGGATCACCAGGTCGACGTCGCCCATGTCGATGCCGAGTTCGAGGCTCGAGGTGGCGACGACACAGCGCAGCGTGCCCGACTTGAGTGCCTCTTCGACTTCGGCCCTCGCCTCCTTCGAAACCGAGCCGTGGTGGGCACGGGCCAGCACCGGGTCGGCGCCGAACGCCACGCCGGACCCAGCGAGCAGTTGCGCGGGCGGCGTGCGGTTCGGCAGTGGCAGCTTCTGCGACCAGTCGCGGGCGCGGCCGGTCGCGTCGGCGCCGCTTTCGGCATCCCCGGCCGCGCTCGCCTGCTCGGCCTCGGCGATAAGTTCCTCGTAATGCTCGTTGAGGCGTGCCGTGAGCCGCTCTGCAAGGCCTCGCGCATTGACGAACACGATCGTCGAGCGGTGGCGGAGCACGCGTTCGACGATCGACTCCTCGATGTGCGGCCAGATCGAGCCGGCCCGCGCGTCGCGGTCGTCGCCGCGCTCGTCGCGCGGCGCATCCGGGTCGCGGGGTCCGCGCGACCGCCCAGGCGGGGCCGACCGCGTGCCCGGCGTCACATCGAACGGGTCTTCCCGCTCGGGCTCGCGCGTGTGCGGGCGGGCGCGGGCGACGCTGAGGTCGCTCATGTCGTCGACGGGAACCGTCACGCGCAGGTCGAACGCCTTCGCGCTCGCGGGCGCCACGATCTCGACCGGCGCGTTGCCCGCGAGGAACCGCGCGACCTCGTCGAGCGGCCGCACGGTCGCCGACAGCCCGACTCGCTGCGCGGGTCGCTCGAGCATGGCGTCGAGCCGCTCGAGCGTGAGCGCGAGATGGCTGCCGCGCTTGGTCGCGGCGACGGCGTGCACCTCGTCGACGATGACCGTCTCGACACCCGTGAGCGTCTCGCGGGCCTGCGACGTGAGCATCAGGAACAGCGACTCGGGAGTCGTGATCAGAATGTCGGGGGGCTCGCGCAGCAGTCGACGCCGCTCGCCTGCGGGAGTGTCGCCGGACCGCACGCCGACCGTGATCGGTGGCGCCTCGAGCCCCAGCCGCCTCGCGGTCTGCGTGATGCCGACGAGCGGTGAATGCAGGTTG
>JBQDJW010000341.1:0-4221 GCA_052086425.1 Pseudoclavibacter sp.
GGCGCGTTGTGGTCGGGGTGCCAGGCGTAGCCGGCCGCCAGCGCGGCGTCGCGCACGGCGCGGTCGACGCCGCCCCAGCCCGATTCGGGCTCGCGGTACACCGGAGTGGGGCCGCCGACCCCGTGGTAGGGCTCGTTCCCGAAGTCATGCTCGTCCTCGATGCGGATGAACGCTTCGAGCATGGCTTCCGGCCCCCAGCCGGTCGCCCCGCGCCGCTCCCACTCGCGAAAGTCGTCTTCAACGCCGCGGATCGCGTAGAGCCCGTTGATCGTCGAGCTCCCGCCCATGCCGCGTCCGCGGCGGTACTGGAACGGCTCCTGGCCTCGCGCCCGGCGCGCCGTCGTGTCGTGCCAGTAGAACTCGGGGTTCAGGGAGTTCTTCGGGGCCTCGAGTGCGAGGCCGAGGCCCTTCGTGCGGTCGATGAACTCTTTGGGCGTGTCGGCCGCGCGGATGTCTGGGCCCGCCTCCAGCAGCAGCACCGACACTGCGTGGTTCTCCGTCAACCGCGCGGCGATGAGCGCACCGGCCGATCCCGCGCCAACAACGATGTAGTCCCATTCGGCCATGTGCCACGGCTCCCTTGCCAGTCGAATCGTGCCAAGCGTCGACGGTGGGCCGCATCGCCGTCGCCGACTCACACATGCTGTCGGCAGCATCCGATTTTGTCAATCGCCATGTCAATTGTGGGGCGGAAGCTTTTGGGTCGGCGTGCGACGCGCGATGAAACGCGAATCCTCAAATTCGCTGGGCGCAACTTGTCTCGCTACCTCCCATTGCAGGTGCAGCGCCGTGCGCTGGTCGGGTGATTCGCACCGTCGCGCAGCTTGCATCGAGCGGAGGTAGCGCGCGTCACGAGCGATTCTCGTACGCACAGTTTTGTCTCCTGCTTGACAAATGTTGCCGAGGCATCCACGCTGGTCGCGATGCCGGATCGATGTCGAGCCGGCACTGAACCCCAGCGTCACCCCGTGAGAGGACCTGCAATGAAGCACGCCCGCACCGCCAAGCGCGTCGCCGTCACCGGCGTCGCCATGACCAGCATCGCGCTGCTCGCAGCCTGTGGCGGAGGAGGAGGCGCGACCGTCGATGGCGGCGAGCTCGATCTGTCGCCCCTGCAGATCTCGGCCGACCAAGAGGCAGAACTCACCGCGCTCTACGACGCGGCGATCGAGTCGGGCAATACCGAGATCACCGTGTACGCCGGCCACCACGACGAGTTCATGGAGATCTACAGCCAGTTCGAGGAGCGCTTCCCCGGACTCACGATCGTTCCCGAGACGCTGGTCGGCGCCGAACTGCAGACGGCGCTCGAGGCCGAGCGCGATACGGGGCAGCACGTCGTTGACGTCATGTCGAACCCGAACGCCGACCGGTACGCCGAGCAGGGCTTCGCCGAGGAGTTCGCGCCTCCGACGTACGCATCGCCAGATTGGGCCGACGGTCGCATCGACGCGGATCAGTACCAAGACCCAGCTGGCTTCTACCACTCGCCCTGGGCGCTGCTGTTCTCGGCCGGCTACAACACCGACCTCATGACCGAGGCCGACTTGCCGGCCAACTGGCCCGACTTCGCCGACCCGGAGTTCGCTGACAAGGTCACGTTCATGACTCCGTCGACTCCAGGCGGTATGCAGACGGTGCTGTCGATCCTGCTGCAGAGCGACCTCGTCGATGAGGAATGGCTGCGCACCGTCGCGTCGCAGTCGCGCATCGTCGCGCAGGACCAGCTCGCGCTGCAGTCGATCAGCTCCGGCGAATACGCCATCGATCTCACATCGGCCGCCACGAGCATCCGGAAGGCCATCGCCGATGGCGCTCCCGTCGACCTGCACCTGCTCGAGAACCCTGTCGTCGCGACCGAGAAGTGGATGCTCGCGGCGAACGCGCCGAGCAGCGACGGCGGCAAGCTCTTCCTGAGTTACCTCTTCTCTGCCGAGGCGCAAGAACAGGCGCTCGTGACCGGCAACTTCCCGCTCAACCCCGCTGAGGGACTCGAGTCGCCGTACGGCTGGCCCGCGCTCGAAGACATCGACTTCGTGCACCTGCCGTCGCAGTCGACGATGCGCGAAGAGATCGAGAACAACCAAGACCTGTTCCAGGAAATCACGGCCTCGTAGCCGCATCTCGCCACCAGGTCGCCCGCTCGCGCGACGGGTCTCCACCGCCACAACGGGCGGGGGCGACCCGACCGCGCCGGCGACCCGGCGCATCCAACCACCATCACATCTCTAGGGGGAGAACTATGACCGGCGTCGACGAACTTGCCGCGCGACTTGAAACGCTCGAATCGAAGATCGACGAGCTCACCTCGGTGCAGCAGATCCACGAGCTGCAGCAGACGTATCTGCGCGACCTGTCTGATCGCAACTGGGACGGCGTCGCTCTGGCGTACGCCGATGACGCAGTCTGCGATATCCGCCAGCACGGCGTGCACCGCGGCATCGAGTCGATTCGCGGCATGTTCGCGACCGATTTGAGCCCGGTCGTCAAGAGCAAGGACGCATACATGCTCACGTCGCCGCGCATCACGGTCGACGGCGACACGGCCTACGGCGAGTACGTGTGGCACCGATTCGTGTGCGAGTTCCGCACCTCGTTCGGCATGCAGCGCATCTGGGGCCCGTGGTCGGAGGGTATTTACAAGGTCCACTACCGCCGCATTGACGGCGCCTGGAAGATCACCGACCTGTGGACCCGCGTGATCCGCCCCGACCACGACGACGAGATCGCGAACCTTCCGGAGGGCGCCGTCATCGGCGGCGGCTTCGTACAGACCGCCGAAAGGTAAACGCTCGACATGACGGTGCTTCGACAGATCGGGCGATACCTCCAGAACCCGCAGGTCGCCGTCGCGCTCCTGTGTCTCATCTGCTTCGTCGGCCCTGCCGCGATGATCGTGCAGGGCGCGTTCCAGACCGAGATGTTCGGCGACGGCGGCGAGTTCACGATCGGCGCGTTCGTCGAGGTCATCACATCGTCGCGCGTGCACTCCGTCGCGATCACGACGGTCGGGATGGGCGTCGCGGTCATCGTGATTTCGACGGTCATCGCCCTCTTCTTCACGGCCATCTACGCGAAGACACGCACGCCGCTGCGCGCCGCAATCCCCGTCGTCATGTTCGTCCTCGTGGCAACGCCCGGCCTGTTCTTCGCGATCGCGTGGGGCCTGCTCGGCAACCCGAACATCGGGCTCGTCAACGAGGGCCTCGCCGCCCTCTTCGGCGAGGGCGCCAGAGTCGTCAACGCCGAGTCGTGGTGGGGCATCGTGCTCGTCTCGGCGATCAAGCTGATCGGGCTGCAGTTCTTCCTGCTGCTCGGGCCGTTCCTCGCGCTCGACAAGTCGCTCGAGGAATCGGCGCGGATGAGCGGGGCGGGCCCGCTCCGCACCTTCTTCCAGATGGAGATCCCGATCCTCGCCCCCGCCATCACGGGCGCGATGATCCTCGGATTCGTGCTATTCCTCGAGTCGTTCGACGCGCCGCAGATCCTCGGTGTTCCCGCGGGCATCTTCGTCGTGCCGACCGAGATCTACCAGTTCCTGTCGGCCTCGACCGGCCCGAGGTACGGGCACGCGAGCTCCATGTCGATATTGCTCATGGTGATTCTGCTGCTGCTCGTGTTCGTGCAGATGCGCGTGCTCGGCCGCCGATCGTACGTCACCGTCGGGGGGAAGGAGTCGCGGGCGCTGCGCCGCGACGTCGGCCCGTGGAAGTGGCCGTTCACAGCCCTGTTCGTCGTGTTCGCGATACTCACGGTCGTCTTGCCGATGTACCAGCTGATCCTCGTGTCGCTCTCGCCCTTCCTGGGCGCGACCGGCAACTACAGCCTCGCGAACTTCGAGTCGGTGGTGAACAACGACCGCATGATGCAGGCCCTCGGCAACTCGCTCGTCGTCGCGGCGTTGGGCGCGCTGCTCGCCATGACGGCGTCTATCGGGCTCACCTGGGCTGCCAGGTTCAAGAGCGGCGTCCTGTCGCGCTTCATCGACTTCAGCCAGTGGCTCGGCCTCGCGATGCCCGGCCTCATCCTCGCGCTCGGCGTGCTCTGGTTCTTCCTCAAGGTGCCGGGGCTTTCGACCTTCTACGGCACGCCGATCATCATGATCTTCGCCATGTTCATCGCGGTTATCCCGCTCGCGGGGCGCACGACGAGCGCGGCGATGGCCCAGATCCCGAAGTCGCTCGAAGAGGCGGCCTGGGTGTCGGGTGCATCGAAGTACCG
>JBQDJW010000342.1:0-4218 GCA_052086425.1 Pseudoclavibacter sp.
GGGAGGTTTCGCGGCTCATGCGCCGGCTCCTTCCATCGCAGCGTGCGCGCGGCGCTCTGCGAGAATGCGGGCATGTCCGCCCGTGTCGTACTCCGGCCCCGATTCGGCCTCGTCGTGTACGCGATCGTCGCGATCGCGTGTCTGCTCGCGCTCGTGCCGCTCGCCGTCATGGGCAGCTGGGGCGACCTCGCCGCGGTCGCGCCGATTCCGCTCGTGGTGCTCGGCGTCGGCTATGTGGTGTTCGTCGCGCCTGCGGTCGCGTTCGACGATCGCGCTGTGGACGTGCGCAATCCACTCCGCACGATCACTGTGCCGTACGGCCGCATCACCGGGTCGACGACGCGGCGCGGATTCACGCTCGTCACGGACGACGGCGCCGTGAGCGCCTGGGCCGCTCCCCCGCCCGACCGGCTGACCGCCGAGCGGATCGAACCGACGACCGAGCTGCGTCGCGACCCGCGCGTGCGGCGCGACGACGACGGCCGCGTGGCCGTGAGCGCCGCGCCAGGAAGTCCGTCGGGCGACGCCGCCGTGACGCTCGCCGACCGGCTGCGGGGCGACTCGCTCGGCGATGGTCCGGATGCACCTATCACGCGCGCGTGGAACGTCGCGAACATCGCGGTCATGGGCGCCGCGATCGTGGCCGCCGTGGCGTGCGCTGTGCTCGCCCCGCGGTAGTTCGACGAACGGCCGCCTGGGCCGCCGAGCGCGCGACGTCGCCGCGATCATCGCTCCTCCTCCTCCGGCGTCGAGTCGCCTTCCGCATCGCCGGCGTCGCTCGAACTGGTCGCACCAGCAGCGCCGGCAGCACCGCTCGAACCCGCGGGAAGCGGGTCGCGCCGCCACGCGTTGCGCAGGCGGGCGAAGATGCCGCCGCCCGGCGCGCCGCGCTGGCGCGGGTCGAACGCGTCGCGCAGCCCGTCGCCGATGAAGTTGATGCAGAGCGCGATCACGATGATGAAGAAGCCCGGGAACCAGAACAGCCACGGCCGTGTCGCGAACGCCGTCTGGTATTCCTGCACGATCTGGCCGAGCGACACATCCGGTGCCTGAATACCGAAGCCGAGGAACGAGAGGTTCGCCTCGAGAATGATCGCCGCAGACAGCAGCAGGGTCGTCGAGACGACGACGACGCCGAAGGCATTCGGCAGGATGTGCCGGAAGATGATGCGAACCGGCGAGGCGCCGGCGACCCGCGCCGCGTCGACGAATTCGCGTTCGCGCAGCGAGAGGAACTCGCCTCGCACGAGCCGCGCCAGCGACATCCACCCGACGAAGCCGAGCACGATGCCGAGCGAAACGGCCCCGAAGGCCCGCAGCGCCTGGTTGTTGCCGGCGATCTGACCGAGCACCGACGCGAACACGAGGATCGGGATCACGAGGAACAGGTCGGTGACGCGCATGAGCACGGCGTCGACCCAGCCGCGGAAGTATCCCGCGAGGCCGCCGACGATCACGCCGAGCACCCCCGAGATGCCGCCGTAGAGCACCATGACGGTGAGCGACTGCTGCGTGCCTCGCATGACGCGCGCGAAGATGTCGCGCCCGATCTGGTCTTGCCCGAACGGGTGGTCGCCCCACATGAACGGATGAACCATGGTCGGGTTGCCGCCGTCGACGATCGGCGAGATCTGCTCCCAGTGGTATGACCACCAGCCGGGCACGTGCACCTGTGTGAACGACAGTCCGCCCTCGCCGAATGCGGGAACTGGCAGTTGAATGCCGACGGAGGTGAACACGAGGAGCACGACTAGCACGAGCACGACGAGCGACGCCATGGCGCCGCGGTGGCGCACGAATCTGCGCCACACGAGCTGACCTTGGCTGAGCCCTTCGATGTCGCGCTGCTCGAGCGTGAGTTCGCTATTGCGGTCCGGATGCGATGGTCCGGTGACGAGTTCGGTACTGCTCATGATCAGCTCAATCGGATGCGCGGGTCGAGGACCGAGTACAGGATGTCGGCCACGAGGTTGAAGACGACGACGAGTACGGCCGTCACGAGCATGTAGCCCATGAGCGGGTTCAGGTCGACCGCTCGCAGCGACTCGGAGAAGATCGTGCCCATCGCGCGCCACGCAAAGATCTGCTCGGTCACGATCGCACCGGAGATGATCGCTCCGACATCTGCCGCGACGACCGTCGTGACGGGGATGAGTGCGTTGCGGAGCGCGTGCCGCATGACCACGGTGCGCTCGGGAAGGCCCTTCGCACGGGCTGTGCGGATGTAGTCCATGTTCATCACCTCGAGCAGGCTGGCCCGCGCGTATCGCGAGTAGCCGGCGATCGAGATGAGGGCGATCGACAGCGTCGGCAGCAGCAGGTGGGTATATCCGTCGAGCATCTGCATCCAGATGTCGCTCGTGCCGGCGAGCTGTGCGGTCGACGAGCCGACGGTCGCGATCGGCCTGCCGCCCGTGAGTTGCGCCATGACCGGCCACATCTGCATGACGCGGTCGATGAGCAGCAGAGCCGCGACGACGAAGCCGACGATCGCGGCATTGCCACGGATACTGCGCCGGTCGAGGCCGCCGAAGAGGTTCCCGGCGGCCCAGCCGATCGCGGTGAACGCGACCACGAGCACGAACGGGAACCAGGCGCCGATCGAGTCGGTCATGACGAACTGCAGCGGGTACCAGAGCGCGACCGCGAGCGCCGCGACGGCGCCGGTCACGATGAGGTTGCGCGCGTGTCGCACGCCGACAGAGAGGCCGGCGGCGATGAGCACGGCGATCGCCCCGAGCACGAGGATGAGCGGGATTCCGAGGAACGGTTGCGTGAACCAGCCGACGAGCTCGAGCGCCCACAGCACGGCGATCGTTCCGACCGTTGCCGCGCCGAAGGAGATGAGCCGCCTCCGCATCGTGCCGCCGCCGATCGCGGAGAAGACGAAGCCGACGATGACGCCGACGAGGAGGAGTCTGGGGATCGGCAGTTGCGGGTTCTGCAGGAAGTCGTTGAAGGCGATCGCGAGGTAGAGCTTGAGCAGCACCGCGACGAAGAAGATCGGCAGCGAGTAGGTCAGGAACGCGAGGAACGTGACGGAGTAGTCGAAGCCGGAGTACTGCCGCAGGGCGGTGACGATGCCGATGGCGATGCCGACGACGATCGCGATGAGGGTCGCGCCGGTCACGAGCTGCAGGGTCTGGGCGACGGCGCTCTCGATGATGGGCTGCACGTCCTGCGTGCGCATGTTGACGCCCATGTCGAAGTGGTTGCCGAGGAAGCCGAACAACCCGTTCGGGTCGTCGAAGCGCGGGATGAAGAAGCCGAGGATGCCGCCGAGCCACATGAAGAAGCGGGCGGGCGGCGGGACGTCGAGGCTCAGCAGCTCGATGCGCTGCTGGATCAGCACCTCTTTGTTCGGTGCGGTCGACTCCTGGAGGTCCGCGAGCGGATTCCCCGATATGGCGACCAGGTTGTACACCAGGAAGAGGGCGGCGAGCAGGATGAAGACGGAGACGAAGAGGCGTCGCAGGATGAAGCGAAGCAATTGAGTGTCCTGTCGGTGGGAACGTGTGGAGTCCGGACCGCGCGACCGCGGGGGTGCCGGCCGGTTTCCCGGTGGCACCCCCGCGGTTCAGCGGGAGTCGGCGGGCGCTAGCCGGCCGCCGGCGCCCACGACGTGGCGTTCCAGAAGTAATTCGGTGACAGGAATCCCGCCTCGACGCCGGTGACCTGGTCACTCCACGCGAGGATTCCGGGGAACTGGTAGATCGGCACCGTCCACGCCTGGTCGTACAGGCCGGTCTCGATTTCGATCGCGAGGGCCTGCGCCTCCGCCTCGTCTGACGTGACGTCGAGCTCCTGCATCTTCGCGTCGAGCTCCTCGCTCGACCAGCCGAAGAAGTTGTTCGTACCGCCAGTGATGTAGTTCGGGTTCGTCTCGCTGAAGCCGAGAGCCTCCGACTGCCACCCGAAGATGGCCGCGTCGTACGTGTCCGTCTGGGTCGTCAGCACGGTCGACCAGTCGGCGGACGAGCCGTCGACGATCGTGAAGCCGGCCTGCTCGGCCGAGTCGGTGATGAGCGCGAGCTCCTGCTGGCGGCGGTCGTTGTCGAGCGCCGTCATGACGCGGACCGTTGGGTTCTCGACGCCGGACTCGGCGAGCAGCGCCTGCGCGCCCGCGATGTCGACCTCGTCGTACGTCGCGATGCCGGTCTGCGCGATGGCCTCGTCGTACCCGGGGGCGCCCGGCAGGAAGTAGTTCGAACCGCGCAG
>JBQDJW010000343.1:0-4190 GCA_052086425.1 Pseudoclavibacter sp.
TCCGGTATTCCGAATGGCAACGCGTGCGTCCGGAGCATCGCCGCTCCGGCGGGCGGGCGGGGCGCCGGTCGGCCGGCACGTCGCTCGGTCTCGGCGAGGCTAGTTCAGCGCGGGCGTGTCCTCAGGAATCACGCCGTTGCCGTAGAGGTCTTCGGCGAGATCGCGAAGCGCCCGCAGAGCGACTCGCTGCGTCAAGGGCCCGTACGAGATGCGGGTCACTCCGAGCGACTCGTACTCTTCCGCCGTCAGCGCCCCGGGCAGCCCGATGACGCTCATTCGGTTCGTCCCAATGCCATCGACGAGTCGCTCCGTCGTCTCGCGGTCGAGCATGCCGGGCACGAAGACCAAGCTCGCTCCCGCGTCGAGGAACGCGCGTCCGCGCTCGATGGCGTCCGCGATGCTGTCGTCGAGCGGGCGGTCCCCGGCCCTGACGAGCGCGTCCGTGCGCGCGTTGAGCTGGAACGGCACGCCCTCGGCTTCCGAGGCCGCGACGATGGCTCGCACGTTCGCGACGGCATCCTCGAGCGGCACCAAGCGATCCTCGACGTTCGCGCCGACCGCGCCGACCCCGATGGCCCGCCGGACCGTTTCGCCCGGGTCTCCGTACCCCGCATCGAGGTCGGCCGAAACGGGCAGGTCGGTCGCCGACACGATGCGCTCGATTGCCGCGATCGCGAGGTCGACAGGAATCTCGCCGTCGTCGTACCCGTGCGAGGCGGCGATCGAGTGCCCTGCCGTTGCCAGGGCGGCGGTCTGGGGGAGCGCCGCGACCGTCTTCGCAGAAATCGCGTCCCACACGTTCACGACGCGCAGGATGGTCGGGGCCTGGTGGAGATCGGCGAGCGTTCTGGCCTTGTTGACGACAACGTCATTCTGTGTGCTCATGGGCGAACCGTAGCGAACGCGGATGCCGTCCTGCTGATGGGTCCGGATGCTCCCCTCTTGACGAACGGGCCGGCCAGAGTGGCGAGCGGTCCGGATGCTCGCGAGCGCCGTGCGCCCGAGGTCCGGTCGGCATTGCGACGTCGCCCGATCGACCTGGCGACGATGCCAGATCGACGTCCGATCAGCGCTCGCCTGCAACCCGCCCGCGGGCCCGCAGTCGAATGAGCTGTCCCTTCGAGTCGCCCTCGATCTCGGCGATGCGCGAGCGCGACTTCACGAAGTCGGTGAACGATCCGTACCCGAGCGGCTTCTCGTGGAACGATGGGTCGAGCCGCTTCATCTGCTGCTTCACGGCAGAGGCGTGCAGCCAATCGTCCCCGTGCTTGTTGTGGCTCAGCACAAGCGCCCGGCGAAGCAGCGTCGTCGCGGCGCGTGGTGTGAGCTTCGTGGTCGAGGGCACGTCGGCCTGGTCGTCGTCGGCCGAAGCATCCGGCGCATCCGGAGCACCCGCGTCGCCGGGGTTCTCGCTCGTCGGGCCTCCGGTCGTCGGTCCGTCGGTCGACGCGCGTCGGGTCGTCGAACCGGTGGCGGCGCTCCCGGCGGCGGTGCTCCCGGCCGCCGAATCCCCGAACGCCGATCCGTGATCCGAGCGCCCAGCGGTACCAGCCCGCACTGCGTTGGACGTTTGGACCCCACCGGCCTCGCCGACCCCACCGATCTCACCGATCTCGCCGACGTCACCTGCCTCGCCTTCGCCCTCGACGCCCTCGCTGATCGCCGGCAGATCGTCGTAGAGGCTGAACTCGTTGCACGCCGCGGGCAGCGCCCGACTCGTCGCCCCCGCGACCCCGACCGCCACGATCGTGCGACCGAGCCGCTTGACGCGCTGCGCGAGTGCGACATAGTCCGAGTCGCCCGCGACGATGACGACGTGCGTGACGTCCGCGAGCCTGAACAGGTCTTCGACCACGTCGATCGCGAGTCGGATATCGGCCCCGTTCTTCGTCGCAGACAGGGGGAACATCTGCGTCAAGTCGATCGCTCGGTCGATCAACTGTCTCCGGTAGCCGGCGTTCGCGGGCTGCGACCAGTCGGCGTACGCGCGGCTCACGACGATCTGTCCGTACGACGATGCGTAGTCGATGACGGCGCCGATATCGACCGTCGCCTTCGACACGCGCGCGGCGACCTCGGCGCTCAAGCCGCGCGCCGCCGGGTCGATATCGCGGGCCCGGTCCGACTGGAACGCACCTCGACCGTGCACCTGGTTGTACCGCGAGATGACGATGTTGTCGAAGTCGATGTATACGGCGACGCGGCCGTCGTTCTCACTGGTCACTTGGTGCTCCTGGCTGTCTGCGGTCGACGTCTGGGTCAATGGGTGCCTTCGTCGCGGACTCGTCGTTGAACTGCGTGGGACTGCGGTCGGGCCCGCTGAAATCCAGTGGAAGATCGGACGCATGACGCCCGTTCGCGCACCAGATCGCACGTGCATCCGGAAGCGCGTCTGCAAGAGCATCCGCACGTGGCTCCGAATGCGCGACCCCACGAACGCACGACGGCCAGGTTGCGCGGCCGCACGTTCGAAGGATCTCCGTCGAGCGTCACGAGTCACCGCGAGCTCGAGCGGTCCTCAGGCCCGCCTGGGGTCTCGGACACACGTGCCCCACCAGTCTGTCCGGCCCCGTCCGTACCCGCAACGGGGAGACTGCCCCCGAGCACGGTGCCGTGGCTGCCTTCCGTGCCAGCGGTGCCTTCCGCGCCTGCGGTGCCCTCCACGCCATCGGCGCCCCCGCCGTTGCCGGCGCGATCTGCGCTCGCATCCGCCGATCCTTCGCGCCTGCACCGCCAGCATCCGGATTCGGGGTCGACTCGGCCGTCGCGAGTGTCGCCCTGCTCCGCGATCGCGCCGCAGTCTGGGCACGTGAGGTGCAGCCAGCACGCAGCGTCGCCGTCAGAGTGGTCCACGGGCGCCATCATCCCGCCGCAGCCTGAGCGCCGCCACCCGGGCGATATGCTCGCCGCATGACCGCCGCCCATCGCCCGACCAGCGCAGCGCAGGCCGCGGCGACCAAGGCGGGCACCGTCGCCGCCCCGGAACAGCTCGACGCCGACACCTTCGTCGTACCGATGTCGACCGGCATCCCGTTCGTCGTCTCGACGCTCTGCTACGTGCTCCTCGACCGCGACGGGGCTGCGCACGTCATCGACCCCGGCATCCCGTCCGAAGACAACCTCGACCTCCTGCTCAGCGAGATCCGGTCGCGCGGCGTCGACCGCATCGCCAGCGTCACAGCGACGCACATGCACCCAGATCACCTCGGGCTCGCGCCGCTCGTGCGCGAGCGCACCGGGGCCGAGCTGCGCTTCGGCGCCGTCGAATCCGGGTCGACCGAGACCACGTGGCGCACGCGCGCCGGACGACGGAACGCCCTCGACGAGTGGGGCGTCCCCGCCGACGACCGGGACGAGCTGCTCGCCGTCGGCGACTCGAAGCTCTCATCAGAGGGCCTCGACGTCGACGTGCGCATCGGTGATGGCGACGATCTCGACGTTCCCGGGCGGAGCATCCGGGCCATGGTCACCCCGGGACACACGCCGGGGCACCTCTGCTTCATCGAGGCCGAACGGGGCCGCGTGTTCACCGGTGATCACGTGCTGCCGCACATCAACCCCGGCCTCGGACTCGGCCACCCCTTCGATGAGAACCCGGTGCACGTCGGCGTCGAGGCGCTCGAAGCCGTCGCGGCGCTCGACGGCCATGCGCTGGACGATCCCGGTCGCCAGACACCGACCGATGGCGACCGGATGCTCGAGGCGCTTCCGGGGCACGGCTACCGATTCCTGGGGTTGCGTTCCCGAGCCGACGAGATCGCCTCGCACCACAACGCCCGCACGGCCGAGGTGGCCGCGATCCTCGAGCGGACGCCGATCGCGAGCGATTGGGAGACGGCCTTGCAGATCGGCTGGACCGCCGGCTGGGACGGCCTCAGCGGCTTCCACCGGCTCTCCGCCCTCGCGCAGACGGCCATGCACGTCGACCGCGTGCGGTCAGGGCTCGCGTGACCGCCGCGGGTGGGTCGGCGGGCGGCGAGGCCGGCTCGCACGACGACCGGGTCGAAGGCTCCGGCGCTGGGGTCGTCGCTGTCGCTGGCGGTGCCCCCGTCGACGGCAATGTCGACGCGAACGTCGACGCCGAAGTCGGCGTCACCGACGACTCCATTGCCGGTGCACTTGTCAATGGCTATGTGGGGCGCCTCGGCCTCACGAGCGACCGACGCGCCGCGGTCTCGGCTGGCGATGTC
>JBQDJW010000344.1:0-4173 GCA_052086425.1 Pseudoclavibacter sp.
CGCGTCAGCATGTCTGCGACGGGATCGGTCATCGTCATGATGAGTACCTTTCGCCTGGTTTCACGCCCCGTTCACGGGGTCGCGACCTGTGGTGGACGCGCACGGGCGGATGCCCGGCGCGGGAGAACAAGACCGGGTGACCGGTCGGCCGGCTAGCCGGCCTGCTGGACCTTGTTGCGGTACGGGAAGCCCAGCTTCGTGAGCAGGGCCCGCCCCTGGTCATCGGTGGTCGCCGTGGTGACGACCGTGATGTCCATACCGCGCGTGCGGTCGATCTTGTCCGGGTCGATCTCGTGGAACATGACCTGCTCCGTGAGACCAAACGTGTAGTTGCCGTTGCCGTCGAACTGCTTCTCCGACAGGCCGCGGAAGTCGCGGATGCGGGGAAGTGCGAGACTCAGAAGACGGTCGAGGAACTCCCACATGCGGTCGCCACGCAGCGTGACGTGCGTACCGATAGGCTGGCCCTCGCGCAGCTTGAACTGAGCGATCGACTTGCGCGCCTTCGTCACCATGGGCTTCTGGCCCGTGATTGCGGTGAGGTCGTTGATCGCACCCTCGATGACCTTGCCATCGCGAGCGGCCTCGCCGACACCCATGTTCACGACGATCTTCACGAGACCGGGAACCTGGTTGACATTGCTGAGACCGAGCTCTTCGAGCAGCTGGCCCCTGATCTCGTCGCGGTACTTCTGCTTCAGCCGGGGCTGGATGTTGCCAGCCTCCGTCGCGGTGTCCGTCATGGTTACTCGCTGTCCTTCTTGGCGGCGGCGTCGTCCGAGTCCTCGGCGTCGGCCTCGACGGCCTTCGCGGGCTTGGAGTCAGCCGACTCGCTCTTCGCCTTCTTCGTGCTGGCCTTGGCGTCTTCCTTGGCCGGCTTCTCGGCGCGGCGCGACGGCTTGAAGAAGCGCGTGCGCACCGTGCGGGTGACGCCATCCTTCGTGACCTCTTCCTCTTCGAACCCGACGCGAGCGGCGAGCTTCGTGTCGGGGTCGACGAGGGCGACGTTCGAAATGTGGATGGGCGCCTCGGTGGTCTCGATGCCGCCGGTCTTGCTGCCGCGCTGCGTCTGGCCGACGCGCGTGTGCTTCGTGACGTAGTTCACGCCCTCGACGATGACGCGGTTCTGCTCGACGAGCACCTCGCGCACCGTGCCCTGCTTGCCACGCTCTTCACGCGACCCCGAGATGACCTCGACGAGGTCGCCCTTGCGGATCTTTGCCATCGGTTACAGCACCTCCGGAGCGAGCGAAATGATCTTCATGAACTTCTTGTCGCGCAGTTCGCGACCGACCGGCCCGAAGATGCGCGTGCCGCGCGGGTCACCGTCGGTGCGGAGCACGACGGCGGCATTCTCGTCGAAACGGATGTACGAGCCGTCGGGACGACGCGTCGGCTTGATGGTGCGAACGATGACGGCCTTGACGATGTCACCCTTTTTGACGTTGCCGCCGGGGATCGCATCCTTGACCGTGGCGACGATGACGTCGCCGACGCCCGCGTATCGACGGCCGGAGCCGCCGAGCACGCGAATCGTGAGCAGCTCCTTGGCGCCGGTGTTGTCGGCGACGCGGACGCGTGATTCTTGCTGAAGCATATGTCTGGTTCCTTACCTACAAGGCCCGAGGCGCGCGGCCTACTTCGCCTTCTCGAGGATCTCGACGAGGCGCCAGCGCTTGGTCGCGCTGAGGGGGCGGGTCTCGGAAATGACGACCAGGTCGCCGATGCCGGCGGCGTTCTGCTCGTCGTGCACCTTGACCTTGGTCGAGCGTCGCAGCACCTTGCCGTACAGCGGGTGCTTCACGCGGTCTTCAACGATCACGACGATGGTCTTGTCCATCTTGTCGCTCGTGACATAGCCGCGGCGCGACTTGCGATAGTTGCGCGCAGGCGCGCTCTGCTCGGTGGCAGCGGTGGTCTCCTGGCTCATGACTCGCTCTCCTCCTTCGCGGCCTTCTTCGTGCTCTTCGTGGCGGGCGCCGCGACGACCTCGGGCGTGGCCCGAATGCCGAGCTCGCGCTCGCGGATGACGGTGTAGATGCGCGCAATGTCGCGCTTCACGGCCTTGATGCGGCCGCGCTCCTCACCCTGACCCGTTGCAGCCTGGAATCGCAGGTTGAACAGCTCTTCCTTGGCCTTCTTCAGTTCTTCGACGAGACGTGCGTCTTCGAAGGTGTCGAGCTCATCGATGGCGAGCTCCTTGGTACCGATCGCCATGGCTTACTCGCTCTCCTCACGGGTGATGATGCGTGCTTTCAAGGGCAGCTTGTGGATCGCGCGGCTGAGGGCCTCGCGGGCGAGCTGCTCGTCGACACCGGCGACCTCGAAGAGGACGCGTCCCGGCTTGACGTTCGCGACCCACCACTCGGGCGAACCCTTACCGGAACCCATGCGGGTTTCGGCCGGCTTCTTGGTGAGCGGCGCATCGGGGAAGATGTTGATCCAGACCTTGCCGCCACGCTTGATGTGGCGGGTCATCGCGATACGCGCGGCCTCGATCTGACGGTTCGTGACGTAGGCAGGCGTGAGCGCCTGGATGCCGTACTCACCGAACGACACGCGCGTGCCGCCTGTCGCCTGACCCTTGCGGTTCGGGCGGTGCTGCTTGCGGTGCTTGACTTTCCGTGGGATCAACATGGTTATGCCTCAGCTCCTGCCGTGGCCGGCGCCTGGTCGCGGCGCGAGCCGCGGCGCGGACGGTCGTTGCGGTCGCCGCGCGAAGGCTTCATGTTGGCCTGCTCGCGGGCGAGTTCCTTGTTCGTCAGGTCGCCCTTGTAGATCCAGACCTTGACGCCGATGCGGCCGTACGTGGTCTTCGCCTCGTAGAAGCCGTAGTCGATGTTCGCGCGGAGCGTGTGCAGGGGCACGCGGCCCTCGCGGTAGAACTCCGAGCGGCTCATCTCGGCGCCACCGAGGCGGCCCGAGACCTGAATCCGGATGCCCTTGGCGCCTGCGCGCTGCGCGCCCTGCAGACCCTTGCGCATGGCGCGGCGGAACGCCACGCGAGCGCTGAGCTGCTCGGCGATGCCCTGCGCGACGAGCTGGGCCTCGGCCTCGGGGTTCTTGACCTCGAGGATGTTCAGCTGAATCTGCTTGCCCGTGAGCTTCTCGAGCTCCGAACGGATGCGCTCGGCCTCAGCACCACGGCGTCCGATCACGATGCCGGGACGTGCGGTGTGGATGTCGACGCGAACGCGGTCACGCGTGCGCTCGAGCTCGATGCGGGCGACGCCTGCACGGTCGAGCGACTTCGCGAGGTGCGCGCGAATCTTGATGTCTTCCTTCACGTAGTCGGCGTAACGCTGACCCGGCTTGGTCGAGTCGGTGAACCACCGCGACACATGGTCAGTGGTGATGCCGAGTCGGAAGCCGTACGGATTGATCTTCTGACCCATGACTACTCCCCTGCCTCGTTCTCGTCGTCAGTCTCGGGCGTCGCGAGCACGACCGTGATGTGACTCGTGCGCTTGTTGATGCGGAAGGCCCGGCCCTGCGCTCGCGGCTGGAACCGCTTGAGCGTGGTGCCCTCGTCGACGTACGCGCTCGCGATGTACAGGTCGCGCTCATCGAGGTAGGCGTTCTCGGTGTCGGCCTTGACGCGCGCGTTGGCGATGGCCGACGCGACGATCTTGTAGACCGGCTCGGATGCGCCCTGCGGCGCGAACTTCAGGATGGCGAGCGCCTCGAGGGCCTGCTTGCCGCGGATCAGGTTGACAACGCGACGGGCCTTCTGAGGTGTCACGCGGATGTGTCGCACGCGGGCGATGGACTCCACCATGCTTGTTCCTCCTTTTGCGTCACCGCGCTAGCGGCGACGGCCCTTCTTGTCGTCCTTCACGTGACCGCGGAAGGTGCGGGTCGGCGCGAACTCGCCGAGCTTGTGGCCAACCATCGTCTCGGTGACGAACACCGGGATGTGCTTGCGGCCGTCGTGCACGGCGATCGTGTGACCGAGCATGTCGGGCACGATCATCGAGCGACGCGACCAGGTCTTGATGACGTTCTTCGAGCCGCTGTCGTTCGCCTTCAGCACCTTCTGGAGGAGGTGCTCGTCGACGAAGGGGCCCTTCTTGAGACTGCGAGGCATGTTCTGCTCCTCCTGCTAGCGCTTCTTCTTGCCGGTCGGGCGGCGGCGGATGATGAGCTTGTCGCTCTCCTTATTGGGCTGACGCG
>JBQDJW010000345.1:0-4172 GCA_052086425.1 Pseudoclavibacter sp.
AAGACGTCGAGATTCTGCAGGGCGCCGAACGCGGCGATGACGGCACGTACCTCATGCCGGCGCTGCCCGTGCTCGCGATCGTGGGGCGGCCGAACGTCGGCAAGTCCGCGCTCGTGAACCGCATCATCGGGCGCCGCGAGGCCGTCGTCGAAGACACGCCTGGCGTCACGCGCGACCGCGTGTCGTACCGGGCCGAGTGGGGCGGGCGCTGGTTCACAGTCGTCGACACGGGCGGGTGGGAGCCCGACGCGAAGGGCATCGACCGCTCGGTCGCGCAGCAGGCCGAGATCGCGGTCGAGCTCGCCGACGCGGTGCTGTTCGTCGTCGACGCGAACGTGGGCGCGACGGCGACCGACGAGCGCGTCGTGCCGATGCTGCGGCAGTCCGCGAAGCCCGTGATCCTGGCTGCGAACAAGGTCGACGACGCGGTGCAGGAGCCGAATTCGGCCGCGCTGTGGAGTCTCGGGCTCGGCGAGCCGCGCCCCGTCTCGGCGCTGCACGGACGCGGCGTCGCCGACCTGCTCGACGAGGTCATGACGAAGCTGCCCGACGTCTCGAAGGTCGCGAAGGAGGAGTACGGCGGGCCGCGGCGCGTCGCGATCCTCGGCCGGCCGAACGTCGGCAAGTCGAGCCTGCTGAATCGCGCGGCCGGCGAAGAGCGCGCCGTCGTGAACGACCTCGCGGGCACGACCCGCGACCCGATCGACGAGCAGGTCGAACTCGGCGGCCACGTGTGGCGATTCGTCGACACGGCCGGTATCCGCCGCAAGGTGCACCTGCAGCAGGGCGCCGATTTCTACGCGTCGCTGCGCACGACGGCCGCGCTCGAGAAGGCTGAGGTCGCGATCGTCGTCATCGACGTGACTGAGCCGATCGGCGTGCAGGACGTGCGCATCGTCGACCTCGTGCTCGAATCGGGCCGCGCGCTCGTGCTCGCCTTCAACAAGTGGGACGACCTCGACGACGAGCGGCGCTGGCAGCTCGAGCGCGAGATCGAACAAGACCTCGCGCACGTCGCGTGGGCGCCGCGCGTGAACATCTCCGCGATGACCGGTCGGCACCTCGAGAAGCTCGTGCCCGCTCTGCTGACGTCGCTCGAGAGCTGGGATACGCGCATCCCGACCGGCAAGTTCAACGCGTTCCTCGCGGAGCTCACGGCCGAATTCCCGCACCCGCTGCGCGGCGGAAAGCAGCCGCGCATCCTGTTCGGCACGCAGGCGCAGTCGCGCCCGCCGACGTTCGTGCTGTTCACGACGGGATTCCTCGACCCGGGCTACCGCCGCTTCATCCAGCGGCGCCTCCGCGAGCTGTACGGCTTCGAGGGCAGCCCGATCGTCGTGAACATGCGCGTGCGCGAGAAGCGCAAGCGGCGGTAGGCACCGGATGCGGTGGCGCGGCGACAGGCTGCACCCGAGATAAGCTACAAGACGGCGGTTCACCCGCCGTTTCGCCTGCGTCGCGGCACCGCACCCGGGGCCCGCGGCCGGCTCGCACCATTCGCCCGCGCATCACCGGAGGACGCCACCATGCCAGACGACTTCATCCAGACCCAGCGCGAGTGGCTCTCGCGGGTGGCGCTGGCCGAGTCGATGATCCCCCTCATCGGCAGCCTCTACCGCGAGCACAATGTCGTGACATCGATTCACGGACGCCGCCTCATCAACCTCTCGGCGATCGAGGTCATCAAGGCGCACCGCTACGCACGCCGCGTGAACGACATCGAGCTCGACCTCGAGAAGACCCTGCCGATCCTCGTCGCGATGCAGGGCCTCGAACTCACGACCGCGTCGATCGACCTCGGCCAGCTCGCGACGCGCTTCGACGAGCGCGGGGGAGACCTCGTCGAGTTCTTGCAGGCCGAGCTCGCCGACGTGATCGGCGCCTCGCCGGAGAACTCGGGCTCCGACATCGTGCTCTACGGCTTCGGCCGCATCGGCCGGCTGCTCGCGCGCATCCTCATCTCGCACGCCGGCGCCGGCAAGGGCCTTCGCCTGCGCGCCATCGTGGTGCGCAAGGGGGCGGACAACGACCTCGAGAAGCGTGCGAGCCTGCTGCGCCGCGACTCAGTGCACGGTCCGTTCGCCGGAACGATCACGGTCGACGAAGCGAACAGCACGATCCTCGCGAACGGCACGCTGATCAAGGTCATCTACTCGAACGACCCGACGACGGTCGACTACGAGGAGTACGGCATCCGCGACGCGATCGTGATCGACAACACGGGCAGGTGGCGCGACGAGGAGGGGCTGTCTCAGCACCTCAAGGCGAAGGGTGTCTCGCGCGTGCTGCTCACAGCGCCAGGCAAGGGCAATCTGCCGAACGTGGTGCACGGCATCAACCACGAGGTCATCACCGACGACGACCGCGTCGTCACGGCCGCCTCGTGCACGACGAACGCGATCACGCCGGTGCTGAAGGTGCTCGATGACAAGTTCGGTATCGAGCACGGCCACGTCGAGACGGTGCACTCGTTCACGAACGACCAGAACCTGATCGACAACTTCCACAAGGGCGCGCGCCGCGGCCGCGCCGCCGGTCTCAACATGGTGCTCACCGAGACGGGCGCGGCGAAGGCCGTCGCGAAGGCGCTGCCGTCGTTCGCGGGCAAGCTCACGGGCAACGCGATCCGGGTCCCCACCCCCGACGTGTCGATGGCCGTGCTGAACCTGCGCGTCGAAAACGCGGCGACGCGCGAAGAAGTCAACACTTACTTGCGCCAGGTCGCGCTCAACTCGAACCTGCGCCAGCAGATCGACTACATCGAGTCGGGCGAGGTCGTCTCGACCGACTTCGTCGGCACGACCCGCGCGGGCGTCGTCGACGGGCTCGCGACGATCGCCAATGGCCACAACCTGGTCGTGTACGTCTGGTACGACAACGAGTACGGCTATTCGTCGCAGGTGATCCGCATCGCCGAGCACCTCGGCGGTGTGCACCCGGCCGTCGTGCCGACCCGCAAGGAGATCACCGAGCTGTAGACGGGTTGGCTCCCTGAGCCCGTCGAAGGGGTCCTTCACCTCTCCAAGCCGCCGCCACCGGCACGCCCGGCGCCCGCGCCGCTTCGCGCGACGCCCCCGAAATGCGCTAGAGTATCCAGGTTGCTTCGGTGACATCGGGATGTGGCGCAGCTTGGTAGCGCACACGACTGGGGGTCGTGGGGTCGCAGGTTCAAATCCTGTCATCCCGACAGAGAACGAAGGCCGGGAGCGTTTGCTCCCGGCCTTCGTCGTCTCCGCGGAACCTGTCCACGAGGGGGCGGCAGGAGGTCGCACGCGGGGCTTATAGGACAAAACGTGTGGATGGGTCTGGGCGTGTCAATGGTTGCCGGCCCAGCCTGAGCGGGTCCAGAGTCCGGGTCTGCTGTAGGAACAGGTGACAGTTCTGGTTAGGCCGCGAGGGCGAGGTTTTCGTTCATGATGGTCTCGAACTCGATGGGCGTCAATCGGCCCAGCCGAGCTTGGCGACGTCGGCGGTGATACGTCTGCTCGATCCAAGTCACGATCGCGATGCGCAGTTCCTCGCGCGTGGCCCAGGAACGCCGGTCCAGGACGTTCTTCTGCAGCAGGCTGAAGAACGATTCCATCGCCGCGATATCCCCGCAAGAAGCGACGCGACCCATCGAACCGACGAGGTTGTAACGAGAGAGCTCGCGGCGGAGCTTCCGACTTCGAAATTGCGACCCGCGGTCCGAATGGACGATGCAGCCGTTGACGTTCCCGCGCATCGCGACGGCGTTGCGGATGGCGCTGACAGCGAGCGAGGCCTTCATTCTCGAGTCGATCGAGTAGCCCACGATCCTGCCCGAAAACACGTCCTTGACCGCGCAGAGATAGACCTTGCCCTCGCGCGCCGTGCTGTGCTCCGTCATGTCGGTCAACCAAAGCTGGTTCGGACGATCCGCAACGAACCGGTGGCGTTCACGTCCGTCACCGTCGATGACGACGCAGAGGTCGTCATGACCGGCCGGACCGGGCTTCTTCCCGCTCTTTCCACGCTTCTTTCCGAACACGCTCCACAAGCCGTTCGCTGACGCGATCCGCCACGCGGTGCGATCACTCATCGCCTCGCCCGTCTCGCGGGCCTCATCAGCGAGGAGCCGATGCCCGAACTCGGGATCGTCCTGGTGCGCATCAAACAACGCGTTCGCCCGATACGCCTCATCGACCTCACGG
>JBQDJW010000346.1:0-4166 GCA_052086425.1 Pseudoclavibacter sp.
GATGGCGGGCGCGGCGAGCACGTGCGTGTGCGTCTTGGTGGGGCCTGCTTTCGTCGTCCTGCCCGGCGGTCCGGGCCCGGTTCCTGCGCATGCACAAGGGCGTCCTCGACAACGTGGGAGACATGTTCGTCTGCGAGTGCGTACGTCACGGCCTTTCCGTGCCTGATGGCGTCGACCAGGCCCGCCTGCCGCAGCGTCTTGAGGTGCTGCGACACCAGCGGCTGCGACATGCCCGTCGCCTCCGTCAGAGCGCTGACCGTCATCGGCTCGTTCCCCAGCAGTCGAACCAACCAGAGCCGCGATTCGCTGCCGAGCACCTTGAACAGCTCAGCCGCTCGCTCGATGCCCGCTTCCTTGTGCATGTCCCTATGACACCACTCAAATAAACAAATTGCAATATGATGATCTTATTGAGATCAGGTCTCAGTTCGCGACTGACCCCTCGGCCGGCTTGCGCAGGAGCCAGAAGGTCGGTTCCCCTGCGGGTTCCAAGCGCATCCCGACCCTGTCGGCGTCGTTGGCGAGGGTCTCCGGCGACGGGTGGTGATAGACGTGCTCGGTGGAATCCTCCGTGAGGACGCGTTCTCCCTCGAGTGTCAGATAGGTCATCCGCCAGCGCATCCGCTCGTCGTCGACGGGCCACGCCTCGGCGATGCCCCTGTAGCTCAACTGCCCGACCTGGGCTGCGGTGAACTCGAACGCCTCCACGCGGGTCGGTGTCTTCGGCTCCTGCAGGTCGAGCAGTGCGGCTCCGCCCGCTGGCAGCCGCGCGGCGAGCTCCGCGACGACCGCGGCGCGCTCGCTCGGGTCGAAGTGTCCGAGCACGCCCATGAGGAGAGCGCTTCCGATGGCTGTCGGAAGCGGCGCCGAGAAGAAGTCCTCGGGGCGCATGGTGACCCGGGTGAACCACTCCGGATGCGCGGCGACCCGTCCCAGCGCGAGGGCGCGCCTGGCGGGGCTCGGTTCGAGGGCGACGACCTCGGCGCTCGGCAGGTTCGTCAGGATCCAGTCGAGATTCGCGCCGGACCCGGCCCCGACGTCGAGGATCGGCCCCGACTCGGGAAGCATCCTCGGTGCGAACGCCTCGAGGGCGGCGATCTGGGCTGGTCGGTAGGCCGCGGCGAACAGGTCGAACGCCCCCGCGGTCGCCGCGTACCCGTCGCCGCGCTGAGGGGTTCCGTCGGTGTCGTGTCCGGTGATTCGCGATTCGCTCATGCTCGAATTCTACGAGAATGAAAAGCATTATCAGTATGCGCGTCGAGTATGTCGTTGAGGCGAGTCCTCAATCGCTCTCCGCGCTCCATTCCGGGGTCGAAGTCGGGGTGATTGCCGCCGTTGGCCTGGAAGACGCCGTCGACGGAGACTTGGATGTTGACCTTGAGTTCCATGATGCCGTCCCCTTTTCGGCCCGACCGTACCCTTGCAGTCGCGTGGTCTACCGTGAGTGCCGAACGGCCTCGACGGGGAGCGGAGTTATGGGCAGATTGATCTATTCGATGCAGGTGTCGCTCGACGGGTTCGTGCAAGACGACACGGGCGACTTCTCCTGGGCGTACCCCGAGGCCGACGACCACGCGGCGATGAACGACGCGATGAAGGGCGTCGGCACCTACCTCATGGGTCGGCGCATGTACGAGATGATGCAGGTGTGGGAGACCGACCCGTCGGTCGCCGCCGAGGGCGCCGAGGCCGCCGAGTTCGCCGGCATCTGGCGGGAGGCGACGAAGGTCGTGTGGTCGACGACGCTCACCGAAGCCGTCACGTCGAATACCGCGCTGCGCTCGACGTTCGACCCGGATGAGGTGCGTGCGCTGAAGGAATCCACCGACGCCGACCTGACGATCGACGGCCCGACGCTCGCGGCCGAAGCGCTGAGACACGGCCTCGTCGACGCGATCTGGCCCGTCGTCTACCCGGTCTCGATCGGCCGCGGCCTGCGGTTCCTCCCCGACGACCTGCGCATCGACCTCGCACTGCGGCGCGAGCGGTCGGTCGGGGGCCGGGTCATGTTCCTCGAATACGACGTGCGGCGGTGATCGCCGCGAAACACGCCGGTGGCACGCTGTCGTCATGACCTCGCCGCGCATCGTCATCACCTACTGCACGCAGTGCCGCTGGATGCTGCGGCCGCCGATCGCGGCTGAGCGGCGCTACAGCGGCCAGTCCTCGTCGGGCCGTCCGTTGAGGTCTTCGTACCCCACCGGCGGGTCGGGGCGGGTGGCCGTGAGGTCGCGGGGCGTCATCGTGAACCCCTGCCAGTGCGCCTCCATCGGCCCCTGCTCCTCATCGCGTACCACGTGGTGGAATCCGACGGCGACCCACGACACGACGTCGTCGAGCGCGTCGCTTTCCGAGTCGGCGACATAGTCGAGCACGCTCGAGCCGCAGTCGCCCGGGTTGCTCGTGGCGAAGAGCTGGCAGTCGTCGGCATTCGTGAACGCGATGTCGTACCCGGCGTCGTCGCCGTGGTCGTGCGCGTCGGCCGTGAATGTGAACGAATCGCCGCCGTTGACGTCGATTTGGTACGAGATCGGGTGGCCGTCGGCGTTCAGCACGTCCGGGGCGAGCACCCGCCACCAGCGGCGATCGATCCACTCGGCGATTGTCGGATGCTCGAGATCGGTCAGCGAGCCATCGATGATCGGCGATTCGGTGCCGAACTCGCCCGTGTCGGTCGCGTCGTACTGCTGCACGGCTGCGCTCGCGCCGCCGAGCGCCCAGTGCACGCGCCAGACCGCGTTGTGCGAGTGGCTCGCCGCGTGCTCGGTGTCGCCCTCGCCGATCGGCCAGCCGTGCTGCTCGTTGCCGTAGTCCTCGGGGGAGACGTTGCCCGTCGCGCCGAGTGACGGGTGGATCGAGCCGTCGTCGCCGAACGCGTAGAGGGAAACGTACTCGTACCATCCGACCTTCGAGATGGACGACAGATGCCACTCGGTGCGCCGCGCGGCGACGGTCTGCCCCGTGTCGTTCGAGGTGTAGGCGATGCCGGCGTCGACCGACTCGGAGCACAGCACCTCGCGAGAGGGGCTCGCGCCCGAGCTGCCGTCGCCCACGTATGGGATCTCGGTGCCGTGCCGCTCGCCCGGGCACTGCGTCTCGGTGAGCGTGAGCATGTGGCCGGCACCGAATCCGGCCTCGGTGATGTCCTCCGTCGTGCGGTCGCCGTGGTCGTACGGCACCTCGAGCTGCGCGATCGTCATCGACTCGATGACGGGGATCGCGTCGCGGCCGGGCGGGGTGTAGGAGATGCTCGAGAGCACGAGGCCGAGGTCTTCGTGCACCGACCAGCACATCGACCATGCCGCGCCGTTGTCGAACGCCTGCGCGACGGGCTCGCCGGTCGAGCAGTCGGCCTCGGGTACCGCGGCAGATCCATCGCCGGACTCATCCGCATCCGGACCCCCGCATCCGGTCATGGCGACGACCACGGCCAAGACCCCGGCGATTGCGAGTCGGCTCTTGCGCACGGATGCTCCAATGTTTCTGCGACGTCGGTGGTCGATCTTCTCAGGCGTGCGAGGAGGTGGTGACCCGGGATGGGGCCACCACCTCCTCGGTGGTGTGCGATCAGCCGATCAGCCGGTCGCGTCGATCACGCGATCAGTTGTTCTGCTCGACGCGCGTGCGGCGACGAGCGATGAATGCGAGGCCGCCCATGCCCATGACCAACAGCGCGATCGCTGCGATCATCGGCGTGAGGTCGCCCCCGGTGTTGACCAGACCGCCGTCGCCGTCACCGCCGGAGCCCGAACCCGACCCGGTGGAGTCGACGACCGTGAGGTCGGCGCTCGCCGAGTTGCCGGCCTCGTCTTCCGCCACGATCTGGTAATCGCCGGGAGCGGTGCCGGTGCGGATCATCGCCTCGAAGGCGAAGCCGCAGTCGTCACCGACCTCGACGGTCACCTGCTCTCCGGCCTGTTCGCCTGCGGAGTCGACAAGCGTCACCGTCGCGGTGGTGCCGGGCTCGAAGCCCGTTCCCGTGACCGTTACCGTGGCGCCTGCCTGTATCGACGCGGGCGAGACCGTCACAGCCGGGTCGCCGGAGCATGTGTCGGATGCCGCGGTGATCTCGAGCGGAGCCGTGATCTCGGCGCCGTTCTCGTCGGTGCCGACCACGGCGTAGTCGCCGGGTGCGGCATCAGCGGGAATCGGCAGCGCGGTGCCAG
>JBQDJW010000347.1:0-4161 GCA_052086425.1 Pseudoclavibacter sp.
GGGATCGAGCGACTCGTCGTCCGCGAGTTCGCGACGAAGTTCCTCGCGCGAGCGGTCGGCCCGGCGAAGCCGTCGAAGGATGCGCTCCTCTGCAGCCGCGACCGCCGCCTCGGCCGACGCAATCTGCTCGGCGTCGCGCGGGTCGGCCGCGGGTTCAACCGATCGGCGAGGCGCTGAATCAGGCGGCACCGAACCAGGCGGCACCGAACCAAGTGACCCCGAGCTCAGTGGCCTCGAACGACGTGATGTCGAATCGCCTGCGGGCGACGCACTCGGTGTCGCGTTCCCCGTCGCTGTCCCCGTTGCCGGATATGAGGGCCGACGCCACGGGCCCCGTTCCGGATCCGACTCCCGCGCGGGCGATCGGGGAGTCACGGCCGCCCCCCATGGCGCCGTCGACTCGACCGGCCTCGACGGCACGGCGGGCCTCACGCCCGCAGCGCTCTCCGGCGACGGGCCGGGCCCCTCGGGCCCCGTCGACGCCTGCTCGGGCCGCCGCCATGCCCGCAAGTCGGTCACTGGAGCGAGCGCCGGGCGCTCGTCGGGGTCGGATGCATTCATGGTTCGTCCCTTGGAGCGTCGAAGTGGAGCGGGGCGACAGCGAGCGTGGGATTCGCTGCCGCCCCGCGGTCAATGCGTCGAGCCCGCGGTCTACGCGCCCTTGCGCTGCGCAATCGGCTCGACGGCCGCGAGGCCGTCGTCGCCTTCGGCGTCGTTTGCCGCGTCGCCGATGCCGAGCTTGGAGAGAATCTTGCTCTCGATCTCTACCGCGATGTCGGGGTTGTTGAGCAGGAAGTTGCGGGCGTTCTCCTTGCCCTGGCCGAGTTGCTCGCCGTCGTACGTGTACCAGGCCCCCGACTTCTTCACGATCTCGTGTTCGACGCCGAAGTCGATGAGCGAGCCTTCGCGCGAGATGCCGACGCCGTACAGAATGTCGAACTCGGCCTGCTTGAACGGCGGTGCCATCTTGTTCTTGACGACCTTCACGCGCGTGCGGTTGCCGACCGCATCAGTGCCGTCTTTCAACGTCTCGATGCGGCGGATATCGAGTCGGACCGACGCGTAGAACTTGAGCGCCTTGCCGCCGGAGGTCGTCTCGGGGCTGCCGAAGAACACGCCGACCTTTTCGCGCAGCTGGTTGATGAAGATCGCGGTGGTCTTGGTCTGGTTGAGACCACCCGTGAGCTTGCGCAGTGCCTGCGACATGAGGCGGGCCTGCAAGCCGACGTGCGTGTCGCCCATCTCGCCCTCAATCTCGGCACGGGGCACGAGCGCCGCAACCGAGTCGACGACGACGAGGTCAACCGACCCAGAGCGGATCAGCATGTCGGTGATCTCGAGCGCCTGCTCACCCGTGTCTGGCTGCGCGACGAGCAGCGAGTCGATGTCGACGCCGAGCTTCTTGGCGTACTCGGGGTCGAGTGCGTGCTCGGCGTCGATGAACGCCGCGATGCCGCCTCCTCGCTGCGCGTTCGCGATGGCGTGCAGCGTGAGCGTCGTCTTACCCGACGACTCTGGGCCGTAGATCTCGACGATGCGGCCGCGGGGGATGCCGCCGATGCCGAGTGCAACGTCGAGCGCGATCGAGCCGGTTGGAATCACCTCGACCGGCGCGCGCGTGTCGCTGCCGAGGCGCATGACCGAGCCCTTGCCGAACTGACGGTCGATCTGTGCGAGTGCTGCTTCGAGTGCCTTCTCGCGGTCTGCTGGTGCTGGCATGTGCGGTTCCTTTCGCGGTGCTGGCTGTCGCCCAAAGGCTGTCGCTCTCTTCTCATCTGGCCGGCGCCGCTCGGGCGGGGGCCGGTGAAAGCATTCGACAGGGCGTCGGGTGATCTGTTGTCGCTCACGCTAGGCAGACCCTCCGACATTTCGTCGGAGCCGAAGCAGAACCTGTGGACAGATTCGCTCCGAACCGTTATTCACAGGCTAGACGCCTCGAAAACCTTTTCGAAGCGCGACGCGCCGTGTCGGCCATCGACAGCACGAATGAACGCAGCCGTGGGATCACTGATGCGCGTACGCTCTGCCCTCACGGCCCTTGACGCGATCGCCGCGACGACTGCGGCTACCGCCGCTGCTTCGGGTCCAGACGGCCGACGCCGTAGTGGCGCTCGGGCGGAACATCCGTCTCGCGGCAGAGGGCGAGCCAGACCTCGCGAGGCGGCACGCCTTCGCGCAGGGCCGCGTCGCCGGTGCGATGCCCGACGTCGCCGAGCGCGAGGTCGCGGAGCAGCGACGCCCCGTACACCGCCCCGAACTCCTCGGTGACGGCACGATCGAACTCACTTCGGCGCATCCGGAAATCGTACGTGCCCCGCGTGGCGCGACACGAGGCGAACGCACCTGCCCGAGACGCGCTCGGCGAACATCGATCGTCCACCGCCGCCCCGCCGGACACACCGACGGCGGGGCCCGTGCGCTGTGCACGAGCCCCGCCGCGAAGTCGGTGCTGTTGCCGGTCGCCCGGCTCGAGGGTTACGAGGCCCAGGAGGCCAGCCGGCCTTCGACCTGACGAACCATCTCGTCTGGCACGGTGTCGGGAATCGCCGTCGCGTCGCTCGCGATGGGGAGACCCTCGTGCACCATCAGGCGATCGCTCACCTGGCGGTAGATCGAGGACAGGGGCGTGTCGAGGGCGTCGGCCACCGAGGCGAGGATCTCGCTCGAGGCTTCCTTCTGCCCACGCTCGACCTCGCTCAGATACCCGAGGGCAACCGATGCGCGGCCCGCCACCTGACGGAGCGTGCGCCCCTTCCGGACTCGGACATCCCGAAGAACCTCACCGATTTCTCGTCGTGCAAGGGTCATATCGAGACCTCCCTTCTGCAGTGTGCTGAGTACTGTACCCCACCGATTCCCCTCGGAACCGACGGAACATGAGTCATAACGACGCAAGTTGTAAAACTATTCCCGGCGCCGCGCGAACGCCGCTGGCGGCGTGCGCGGTGTTGCCGATGGGGGTGCGAATCGGTGCCGCCGCTTTGCCTGGGTTCCATTTTGCCCGTCGCAGCTGCGGAAGCCTGGCAATCGCCCCGAGACGACCTCCGCGCCCGCTGCGCACTCGCGCAACCGCGGGCGCCGCAGCACCGCACCACCACGATCACCGCACCGCCACGACTGCCGAGAGCGGCTATCTGGAGGAGAGGTGCTCCGCGACGTTGAAGATCGCCGCCTCGACCGTCGCCGTTCGAATTCGATCGCGACTGCCGACCGGGTCGGCCCCGTCGATGAGCCTCGCGAAGTCGAGCTTCACGACGCGTTCGCCGAAGATCGACTCGATGCCGACGAAGACGAGGCCCGCGGGCTTGCCCTCCTGCCAATCAGGCCCGGCGACGCCCGTCGTCGAGACACCGATATCTGGGGATGCGCCACCGGACTTCGTCGCGGAACGGATGCCTTTCGCCATCGCGGCGGCCGTCTCGGCCGAGACGGCGCCGTGCTGCTCGAGAATCCACTCGGGCACCCCGAGCAACTGGTGCTTGAGGGGCGTCTGATAAGCCACGATGCCCGCCTGAAGCGTGCCGGAGATGCCCGGCACCTTGGCGAGCTCGGCGGTGAGCATGCCGCCCGTCAGCGACTCGGCGACGGCGATCGTGAGCCCCGCCTCGAGCAGCACGTCCGCGAGTTCGATCGTCTGCGGCATCGGCGCGGTCATGCGCGGTCCTCCGTCGTCGTGCTCCCCGTCGTCGCGCTGCCGGGCGCGCTCCCCCGCTTCGGCCGGTACGCCTGCCACAGGTAGTCGGCGCCGGACGCGACCGTCAGGGCGAACGCGATCGCCATGAGCCCGGTGTTCACCCAGTGCACCGGCTCGCCGAGGAACAGCCACAACGGCACGAGGGCGAACGACAGCGCGACGGCCTGCATCAGTGTCTTCGCCTTGCCGCCGCGGCCCGCGGGCAGCACGATGCGGCGGGCCTCGATCAGGCGCCACACGGTGATGCCGATCTCGCGAACCAGGATCACGATCGTGACCCACCACGGCAGTTCGCCAAGCGCAGAGAGCACGATGAACGCCGCGCCCGTGAGCGCCTTGTCGGCGATCGGATCGAGCAGCTTGCCGAGGTCGGTGACGAGATCGCGCGAGCGCGCGAGGTACCCGTCGAGGCTGTCGGTCGCGATTGCGACGATGAAGATCGCGGCCGCGCCCCAACGCAAGCCGCC
>JBQDJW010000348.1:0-4153 GCA_052086425.1 Pseudoclavibacter sp.
CGGCGCCCCACGTCGGCATCGGCTTGCGCTCGAACATCTTGTAGCCCTTGAGCCGCGTCTGGAGCATCCAGTCGGGCTCATTCTTGACGCGAGAGATGCCCTCGACGACGTGCTGGGAAATTCCTCGTTCGGCCGAGGAGCCTGCCTGGTCTGGGTCTGCCCATCCGAACTCGTAGTGGCCGAGGCCATCGAGTTCCGGGCGATCGATCAGTACGTCTGACATCTCAACCTCTACTTCCTTTGGGCTCGTGCGTCTCGGGCCGCGCGTCGCAGCCGTGCGCGAATCGCGGCGTGCCGCCGGTGAGCCGGTGTTCTTCTCGACGCCTCGTAGAATGAAACGCGGCGCCGAGTCCTCGTGTTCCCGTGTAGCTGATCCCGCGCGCGTCACCCGCAAGGGTGCGTCGCTCGAGCACTGCTCCCGACGCGAATCCGCCACCGCCTGACTCGCGTTTGCGCGTCCGACGGCCAAATCCCCATCCTACGTCAGATTCGGCGTTCCGAAAGGTCATCGTGTCATCCAGTTCACCGTCCGCGTCGTCCCAAAATCTGCGCACGCTGCGCCGCGGTCTCGTTCCCCGCCGTGTGACGCGCTGGACGCGGATCATGGCCTGGGCGAGCGTGACCGTGCACATTCTCATCGTCACGACCGGCGGGCTCGTGCGGCTGACCGGGTCGGGCCTCGGCTGCCCGACCTGGCCGATGTGCACAGAGGACTCGCTCGTGCCGACCCCCGAGATGGGGTTCCACGGCGTGATCGAGTTCGGCAACCGCACGCTCACTGGCGTGGTCTGCGTCGTCGCCCTGCTGATGTTCCTCGCCGTGTGGAACACGCGGGGCAGCGGGATGCGGCTGATCGGCCCCTCGGTCCTGATCGGCGTCCTCACCATCGTGCAGGCCGTCGTCGGCGGCATCACGGTCTGGGTCGATCTGCACCCGACCGCGGTCGGCATCCACTTCCTCATCTCGGCGGGTCTCGTCACGATCGCCGCTGTCCTTCTCGTCCGCGTCTTGCGAGCCGAACCGGCGCCGAGCGGCCCCCTGGCCTTGTCCCTCGCCGGCCCCGGACTCACCTTCGTCGTGTCGCTCGTCACGCTCGTGTGGGTGTGGGTCACTGTCTATGTCGGCTCGCTCACGACCGGCTCGGGCCCGCACGCTGGCGACGACGCGAGCGCGCGCAATGGACTCGACCCCGAGCTCATGCAGCACCTGCACTCATACCCCGCGTACATCCTCCTGATCTGCGCCGTCGTGCTGGTGTGGCTGACGGTCAGTCAGGACATCCGGGCCGCAAGGGGAACGGCGATCGCGGTGCTCGCGCTCATCGTCGCGCAGGCGGTCGTCGGTATCTGGCAGTCGAACACCGGCCTGCCGATCGCGCTCGTTTCCCTGCACATGACCCTCAGTTGCGTCACGATCGCCGTCATCACGGCGAACGTCGTGTTCATGCGCAGGCACCTCGCGTCCTCCGGCCGCGGGTTGTCCACAGGTTCGCCCAGCGTTCGTCCAGGAGCCGAGACGGTGCAGTAGTCTCGCGCCGCGACATCGAGGGGGAACGATGAGCGGCGCGACGATGATTGGCGGCACGACGGCGGGCAGTGGCATGCGCGCTCTGATCGAACGAGCCCGCGACGAACGAGGCTCGTCACAGGTGCTGATCATTCTCTCGGTCGTAGCGCTCATCGTCGTGATCGGCCTTGTCGTCGACGGCGCCGGCCAGGTGCAGGCGCGAACGAACGCGCAGCACGTCGCCGCATCGGCTGCGAGGGCTGCCGTGAGCGCGATCGGCGGCGACACCGTCGACGGTGCGACACTCGCGGTCGACAGCGCGGCCGCCGAGTTCGCGGCGCGCGAGCAGCTCGAGGCCTCGGGGTTGACGGGAACCGTCGATGTGACAGGGGCCGTTGTCACCGTGACCGTCACCGACGTCTATCGCACGGCATTCCTCAGCCTGATCGGCATCGAGTCGCTGAACGTTACGGCTTCGGCATCCGCGAGCCTCATCGATGGCCCGGATGCGCCGGTCGGCGAACCGCCTGATGGATTCGGCGACGAGTCATGACCGAGCCGGCCGATCGGGCCGAGACCGCTATCGCAGCAACGGGTCGATGCCGACCGCGAGGAACAGCAGCGTGAGGTAGGTGATCGAGAGGTGGAACACCTTCATCGGCTTCGGGTTCTCGCCCTTGATCGTGCGGTGGTAGAGCACGTGGCTCTCCCAGAGGAACCAGGCGCCCGCGAGCACCGAGACGGCGATGTAGAGCCAGCCCATGGGAGCGATCGGGATCAGCAGCAGCGAGCACACGACGGTCGCCCACGCATAGAGCACCGTCTGGAGGCTCACGCTCGTCTCGCCCTCGGTGACCGAGAGCATTGGAACGCCGGCCGCGTCGTAGTCGTCGCGGTACTTGACCGAGAGCGGCCAGTAGTGCGCCGGTGTCCACAGGAAGATCACCATGAAGAGGATGAGCGGCTCCCACGACAGCGTGTTCGTCACGCCGGCCCACCCGATCAGCACCGGCATGCATCCCGCGATGCCGCCCCAGACGATGTTCTGCTCGGTGCGTCGCTTGAGGATCAGCGTGTAGAAGACGACGTAGAGCAGGACCGCACCGACAGACAGCGCAGCCGTCAGCGGGTTCGCGACGAGCCACAGCACGATGGTCGAGAGGACGCCGAGCAGCGACGCGAACACGAGCGCTTCGCGGTCGGTCACCTCTCCCGTGACGAGCGGTCGCTTCTCGGTGCGCTTCATGAGGCGGTCGATGTCGCGGTCGAAGTAGCAATTGAAGGCGTTTGCGCTGCCGGCCGAGAGCGCGCCGCCTGCGAGCACGCCGGCGAGCAGCCAGAGGTTCGGCACCCCCTGCGCCGCGAGGAACATGGTCGGTGCCGTCGTCACGAGCAGCAGCTCGATGATCCGGGGCTTCGTGAGGGAGATGTAGGCCTTGAGCTTGCGCTTGGCGCCGATCCCGCGCGCCCCTGCGGGCGAAGGGGTCACAGCGACGAGCTCGTCAACCGACACAGAAACCAACTCTCGGATGTTGCGGGGCCACTCTCGGACATTGCGGGGTCGCAGCGGGTGGATGTCGCTCGCGCGTCACCGGGGATTCGGTGCGACCTCACGGGAGAGCCTCAGCTGATTCTATGCCATGTAGAAGCGGGTGCGCGGCCGGTCGGGGGCCGGTCGGCGCGTCGGATCCTGCGGGGCCCGCTGGTCCGACCGACGTGCCGGGGACGAGGCAAACGGGGCTCCGGGCCCCGCGAGGGAGGTCTCGTCGGCGGTCGCGGAGGCGGTGAAATCTTCGTCATGGCGGCGTCGCACCCCCGCGCTAGGGTTGATCCGTCTCGTCTCTGCGAACGCGAAGGATGTAGCGTGCCGGCTCTTGAATGGACTGAACTGGATGATCGTGCGGTCGACACCGTGCGGGTGCTGGCGGCCGATGCCGTCGAGCGCGCGAAGGGGGGCCACCCGGGCACGGCCATGAGTCTCGCCCCGGCCGCGACGCTGTTGTATCAGCACGTCATGCGCGTCGACCCGAGCGATTCCGCGTGGATCGGGCGCGACCGATTCATCCTGTCCGCCGGGCACTCGTCGCTGACGCAGTACTGCCAGCTCTACCTGGGCGGATTCGGGCTCGAGGTCGACGACCTGAAGGCGCTGCGCCAGCTTCATTCGAAGACGCCGGGCCACCCCGAGTACGGCCACACCGACCACGTCGAGATCACCACGGGCCCGCTCGGCCAGGGGCTCGCATCCGCCGTCGGCTTCGCCTACGCGCAGCGGTTCGAGCGCGGACTGCTCGACCCGGATGCGGCGGCGGGCGAGAGCCCGTTCGACCACTTCACCTACGTGATCGCCGGTGACGGCGACCTGCAGGAGGGCGTCACGAGCGAAGCCGCTTCGCTCGCCGGCCACCAGCAGCTCGGCTCGCTCATCGCGATCTACGACGCCAACCAGATCTCGATCGAGGACGACACGGACGTGGCGTTCACGGAGGACGTCGCCGCCAGATACGAGTCGTACGGCTGGCACGTGCAGACGGTCGACTGGCGCGGAGCCGAGGGCAGCGACTACCGCGAGGACGTGCCGGCCCTGCACGAGGCGATCGTCGCGGCCCAGGCCGAGACGTCACGGCCGTCGGGGTTCGGGGGGGGG
>JBQDJW010000349.1:0-4142 GCA_052086425.1 Pseudoclavibacter sp.
ACTAATATATTTCAACAGCCACGACGAGTCGCTCATCCGCGCGTCGCGATCCGGGCGGTCGATCGACGAGCGCATTTCGCTCGGCACCGGGCTCGGCCTGCGGGCTTCGGCATTGCTCGGCGTCGGCGACAGGGCCGGCGCGATCGACCTGCTGGAATCGACGTTCGGATCCACCGGAGTCGACGACGTGCTGCGCCCGATGTTCGTGCCGGATCGCGTTGCAGACTTGATCGCGAGCGAGCCGCGTCTCGCGTCGGGTGCCTTCGGCGTCGTCGGCATCGGTGCATGTGTCGCGCCAGTTGGACTCACCGAGCGCGAGCGCGAGCTCCTTCGCATGCTGCTCGGCGATCAAGGCCTACGGCAGATCGCCGCCGAGCTCGGGCGCACCGAGAACACGCTGAAGACCCACCGCCGCCACCTGTACCGCAAGCTCGGCGTCGCGAGCCGCGACGAGGCCAGGGCTCTCGCGTTGCGGCAACCAGAGCTTCTGCGCGACGCGAACGGATAGCCCGCGGAATTCGCAAGCCTCGGCGTGGAGCGTGGAGCGTGGAGCGTGGAGCGTGGAGCGTGGTCGCCGCGCCGCCGGGCTGCGGTGCTGGTCTGTCATGCTGTCGGTCCGCCGCGCATCCGGTTCGCCGCGCATCCGGTTCGTCGCGCTGCCGAAGGGGCGCCCCTGCCCCCGAGCCTCCGCCCCCACGTCGCCCTGGAGTGTTCACTCGGTCGGCGTGCGCTCCGGCCACTCGAATCCGCCGAGCGGCACATCGAACCCCTGCAACCGTCGCGCGATGCGCGCCAGCATGAGCGACGGATCCGGGAACAAATCGGCGGAACTGACACGCATGAGGTGCCATCCCGCATCCGCGAATCGCTCGACGCGGCGGATGTCGCGCCCCCATTGCGCGCGATCGGTGCGGTGCCCGTCGCCCTCGTACTCGATGCCGAGCTTGGCCGCTGGGTACGACAGGTCCGGCGTGCCGAGCTTGCGGCGGCCCGCCCGCGCCTCGACATTGACGAGTGGTTCGGGGAGTCGGCCGATCTTCACGAGCGCCCAGCGCAGGAGCGTTTCGAGCGGAGACTCGACGCCGTCGCGGCTGAACTCGATGGCTTCCCGCAGCGTGGCGGCACCGTGCACGCGCGACGACCCCGCGGCGAGGGCCTCGAGCGCGCTGGCGTCGGACAAGGGCAGCACGTGGTGGGCGATGCTCTCGTAGTGGTCCGAGTCGGCACGGAGCGCGTCGGCGACGGCGGCGAGGTCGTGCACCCTGAGATCGCGGGCGAGGGTCAGCAGCGTGAGCGTCGGCGAGGCGACCGGGATGCCGTCGATCGTCACGATGTCCCAGCGGTCGGCCGTGACGGTCCGCGCATCGACGCACTCGCCGGTCGGCCTGCTGCGCCCGGCTCTCACGATCACCTGCACGCGTGCGCCGCGATCGAACTCGTCGGGGAGAGGGAGCCCCCAGAGCGCGGCCGCCGAGACGCCCCCGAGCGCCTGACCGTCGCGCAGCAGTGGGGCGTATGCCCGCGCGACGCCCTCAGCGGTCGAGAGGTCCCAGTCGGCCGGCACTCGCGCCCCGCGGAACGGCTGCCTGAGGTCGTCGCCCTCGAGCCGACCGCGGCGCACCCCGGAGGCGGCCGCGCGCGCGACCGCGAAAGGCCGGTGGTGGAACTCGTCCGGCAGGTCGATCCTACGTCTCGTCACGGGGCCAGCCTAGGAGCCGGCGCCGCGGCCGGGGCGGCCTGGGGCGAAAGATTTACGAGTTTGTATGTGTATTCGGCGATTTAGAGGTACAAGGTCGTAAATCATCGGCCCGACGCGAATGTCCGGCGGGTGCACGTGCGGCACGAGACCGCGGGCGGCGGAAACGCCGGTGCGGCCGGTGCGGCCGGCGCGTCACGGGCGAGCGTGGGCGCCGGAGTGGCCCGGGCGGCCAGAGGCGTAATGATTGACGAGTTTGTGCGTCTATCCGGCGACTTAGCGGTACAAAGTCGTCATTCATTCGCGGTTCGGATGCGCGTGGATACCGGATGCGCGTGGGCGGCAGGATTCGCGTGTGCGGACGAGCGGACGAGCGGGCGAGCGGACAAGCGCCCGAACGCGGCCGGCCCTCATCGAAGTACGCAGTCGCGCAAGTGAGGTAAGGCATGCCATACTTCCCCGGTGCAAGGTTCGTCCGTCCGCTCTCAAACTCGCCCGGGGTACCGCCCCTTCGTTACGAAGGTCGCGGCGGTTACCGAGCTGAGTCCCCATTTCATCCGCATCACCCTCCGCGGGGACGAGCTCGTGCACTTCGGCACCGACGGGCACGACCAGCGGATCAAGCTCGTCATCCCATTCGGCGACGGCTCGACGACCGACGTCGGCTATACCGACGAGGACGTCATCGCCGACGCGAGCTGGTACGCCCGCTGGCGAGAGCTGCCAGACACCGAGCGCAACCCGATTCGCACGTACACCGTCCGCGCCGTGCGGCCGGGCGCCTGCGAGATCGACATCGACATCGTTCGCCACGACGCACTCCCCGGCACCGAGCTCGGCCCCGCCGCAACGTGGGCGGCCGCGACGAGCGTCGGCCGCGAACTCGTCGTTGTCGGCCCGGACTCGCGCAGCGACCAGTCGCACACGGGCATCGACTGGCACCCTGGCAGCGCCAGGCGACTGCTCATCGTCGGCGACGAGACGGCAGTTCCCGCAGCCCTCGCGATCCTTGAGCGGCTGCCTGATCACGTCGAGGTCGATGCGATCCTCGAGGTGCCATCGCGGGCCGACATCCTGCCCGTGCGCACGCGGGCCGACGCGATGGTGACGTGGCTCGATCGGGAGTCCGCCGCATCCGGCGCCACGACCGGCGGCGCAGGTGCGCGCGCTTCCGCCTCCGCCCCGACGGGCTCGAAGGTCGCGGCGACGCCTGGCGAGCTGCTCGTGCCGGCCCTCCAGCGCTGGACTGCGGCGAATCCCGAGGCCTATGCCACCGCGATCGGCACCCGCGTGCAGCTCGACGACGTCGATGTCGACGTCGAGCGCATCTGGGACTCGCCCGAGACTCCCGCGCACACGCCGTTCTACGCCTGGCTCGCCGGCGAGCAGGCAGCGATCAAGCGCATGCGCCGGCACCTCGTGTCTGAAACCGGCATCGACCGCGGTTCCGTGGCCTTCATGGGGTACTGGCGGTACGGCGTTGCAGACATCGCCTAACACCCCGGGCGACGCGACCGGCCGCGCGACGACCGCGCGGTCGGCGGCCTTGTCCGGCGCATCCGGGCCTGGCGCGCCCGGGGCGGCAGCACCCGGCGCGCGGGTGTTGCGCCGGCCAGGCGCCGCCGCCCTGAGCGAGGCATCGGCGGGGCTTCGCGGCCTGCCGGCACCGGATGCGCCGGTTGCGCCGAGTGCGTACGGTGCGAGACGGATCTTCGCGTTCGTCGTCGGACTCGTCCTGCTCTTCGCCATGCTCTGCCTGAGCCTCGCCGTCGGCGCGCAATCGATCTCGCCCGCGACCGTGTTCGAGTCGCGCGGCGCCAACCCCCCCCCGAACGACCCGCCCCGCGGCCACGCGACCCACCCCCTGGCGCGCCCCAGCGCCCGGCGCGCCGCCGGGGCCGCGGGCGGGGGCGCGGGCGCCGTCATGCAGGCGCTCACGCGCAACGACCTCGCCGACCCGGGCCTGCTCGGCGTCAACGGCGGCGCCTCGCTCGCGGTCGTGCTCACGATCGCGTTCCTCGGAATCACGAACCCGATCGCGCTCGTCTGGTTCGCCATGATCGGGGCCGCCGCGGCACTCGGCATCGTGCTGCTCATCAGCGTGCTCCGCTCCGATCGATCGTCGGATGCGGTGGTGCCGATCGCGGGGATGTCCATCACGACACTGTGCACGGCGGGCGTGTCGATCATCATGGTGAGCGACCGCGCGACCCTCTCGACCTTCCGACACTGGCAGGTCGGCTCGCTCGCGGGCCGCGACCTCGAGACGGTCTGGCAGCTCGCCATCGTGCTCGCGATCGGGTTCCTGCTCGCGATCGTCGCCGGGCCGCTCCTCGACCTCCTCTCGCTCGGCGACGAGCTCGCGCGCGGACTCGGCGCCAACCTCGGGCTGTCGCGCGCGATCTCGCTCGGCGCGATCGTGCTTCTGTGCGGCGCGGCCGTGTCG
>JBQDJW010000350.1:0-4135 GCA_052086425.1 Pseudoclavibacter sp.
CCTGCAGTCGCGGCGCGACGCGTCGAACGAACAGGACCGTTGAGCCCGTCGAATCGTCCCTTCGACAGGGTCAGGGTGCCTTACCGGATGCCGGCCGCCTTCTGGGCGAGGAGACGTTGCAGGTACTTGCCGTAGCCAGACTTGGCCAGCGGCGCTGCGAGGTCGGCGAGCTGCCCATCATCGATCCAACCGGCGCGCCACGCGATCTCTTCGATGCAGCCGATCTTGAAGCCCTGGCGGTCCTCGATGACCTTGACGTACTCGGAGGCCTGCATCATCGACTCGAACGTGCCGGTGTCGAGCCAAGCGGTGCCGCGGTCGAGCACGTGCACCTGCAGGTTGCCGGCGTCGAGGTAGGCCGAGTTGATCGACGAGATCTCGAGCTCGCCGCGGTCGGACGGCGTGACGGCCTTCGCGATCTCGATCACGTCGTTGTCGTAGAAGTACAGGCCGGGCACCGCGTAGTTGCTCTTCGGCTCGACCGGCTTCTCCTCGATCGACAGCGCGCTCATGCTGTCGTCGAACTCGACGACGCCGTACGCCTCGGGGTTGGCGACCTGGTAGGCGAAGATGAGGCCGCCATCGACCTCGCCGTGGTTGCGCAGTGCCGAGCCGAGGCCGGTGCCGTGGAAGATGTTGTCACCGAGGACGAGCGCGACGGAGTCGTCGCCGACGAATTCCTCGCCGATGATGAACGCCTGCGCAAGGCCGTCGGGCGACGGCTGCACGGCGTACTCGATCTGCATGCCGAGGGACGACCCGTCACCGAGGAGCGCCTGAAACTGCTCGTTGTACTCGGGGGTCGTGATGATGAGCACTTCGCGGATATCGGCCATCATGAGGGTCGACAGCGGGTAGTAGATCATCGGTTTGTCGAAGATCGGCATCAGCTGCTTCGAGATGCCCCTGGTGATCGGCCAGAGTCGCGTGCCGGAACCGCCGGCGAGAACAATGCCCTTCATGCGCTACGCACCCGCCTTCGCCGCTGCCGCCGCATCGAGTTCGGAGTAGTACGCCTTCGCCTGTTCGTACGTGGGCAGCATGCCCTGCTTCTCGGCCTCGAGCAGACCCGGCGCTGCTGTGTCCTTCTCCGAGAGCGTGAGCTCGTCTTGCGGCAGCTCGAACTCGAGGCCGACGGTGGTGCAAAGCGGGTTGATGCCGTGCTCGCGGGTCGGCGCGTAGGTGTCTGACACCAGGTAGCTCACGACCGAGCCGTCTTCGAGCGAGAGGAACGCGTGGCCGAGGCCCTCCGAGAGGTAGATGGCCCGGCGGTCGACGTCGTCGAGCCGGACCGCGTCCCACTGTCCGAACGTCGGCGAGCCGGAGCGGATGTCGATGACGTAATCGATGACTGCGCCCTTCGTGCACGTGACGTACTTGGCTTGGCTCGGCGGGATGTCGGCGAAGTGGATGCCGCGGAGGACACCCTTCGCCGACACCGACATGTTCGCCTGTCGCAGGTCGATCGGGTGGCCGACGGCCTCGGCGAGTTTGTCGAAGCGGTACCACTCGAGGAACATGCCGCGCGAATCTCCGATGAGCTTCGGGGTGATCTCGTACGCGTCGGGAACCTTCAGTTCGCGAATTTCCATGCCGCGAGTCTAGACAGCGCTGAATGAATCGCGGGCGCAGGCCGAGCCACGGCGATGCGCGAGCGGCGGGTTCACGACACTCGCGCAAATCGCCAGCGCTACGCGCGTATGTAATGCTATGTCGCTGGCTTTGCGGAGACACCGCGGGGGAGGTCAATGGCAGCCGAGACGACGACCAGGATCGCGACCGACGGGGCATCCGTCGACGACGCGTCGTCGACCGACGACGCGGAGACCTCGCCTGACGCGAACTCGGGAGCCGCCGACTCGCGGAAGTCGGCGGCAGCCTCCGTCGCCACGCGCTTCGTGCCCGAAATCGCGGGCCTTCGCACCGTCGCCCTCCTGCTCGTTGCAAGCTTCCACATCTGGCTCGGGAAAGTGTCGGGCGGTGTGGACATCTTCCTGTTCATCGGCGCCTACCTGATGACGCGATCGCTCATCGGTCGCGCTGAGGCCGGAGAGCTCACCAGGCCCGTGACGTTCGTGGTGCGCAAGTTCGCCCGGCTGCTGCCGACCGCGCTCGCCGCGATCGCACTCACCGTGGTGGCGGTACTCCTGCTCACCCCGGCGCGCACGTGGGAGACCCTCTTCGACCAGGCCCTCGCATCCGGCACCTACTGGATGAACTTTTGGTTGCAGGGCGAGGCCGTCAACTACTACGCCACGGATCGTCACGAGTCGAGCTTCTTCCAGCACTACTGGTCCCTGTCGCTGCAGGGCCAGGTCTTCGTGCTCTGGCCGCTTGTCCACCTCGCGTGCGACTGGATCGCCCGCAAGGCGAGCATCCGGCCCCGTCGGCTGCTGCTCGGAGTCTTCGGCGTCGTCACGATCTCATCGTTCATTTGGGCGTTGCACCTCACCGCGGACAACGCCGAGTTCGCCTACTTCGACCTGCCCGCTCGCCTTTGGGAGTTCGCTCTCGGCAGCCTTCTTGCGCTCGTCATACCGTGGATACGCTTCCCAACGCTGGCAAGGCGCATCATGACGATCATCGGTCTCGCAGGGGCGATCGCCTGCGGCTTCGTCATGCCGGTCGACGCAACATACCCTGGTTGGCCCGCCCTCTGGCCGATCGGCTGCGCCCTCCTTGTAATCGCGGCCGCCGACGCACCGCGCCGCGAGGGCACGAAGCCCGACCCACTGCTCGGGCACCCCATTCTGCGATTCCTGGGCGGCTACACGTATGCCTTGTATCTGACGCATTGGCCCGTCCTTGTTCTCTATGCAAACGTCACTGGCAACGACGTCCCGAACGCCTTCGACGGCCTCCTGGTTCTGCTCATCTCGGTCGCGGTCGCCGTGCTGATCACACACGCGGTCGAACGGCCGGTGTCGCGGTGGATGCGTGGGGAACGCGCATTCGCGAGGGACTGGTGGCCGAAGTTCGGGCGACGCACGCTCGTCATCTTCACGGCCTGCGCCGTCGTCGCAACGGGCATCGGCGTCGGCGGCGATCAGGGTCTGCGACAGATGCGCGCCTCAGCGCTCGACGCGATCTGGCTCACGGATGTCTCGGTGCGCGGCCCCCAGGCCGCGCCGACGGCCGAGTTCGACTCACTCGTTCCTGCCGATGTCGTCGTCTCCACCCCCGCCGATTTCCGCGGTGAGTGGTGCCCGCGCGACAAGTGGCGAGCCGGACTCGTCTGCCTCGAAGAAGGCCCGACGGGCGACGATGCCGCGCTCGCCGAGCGCGACATCGTCGTCATCGGAAGCTCGCACGCCATGATGTACACCGGCATGCTCTGGGAGACGATGCAGCGCCACGAGAACTGGCACATGCGCGCCTACGGCGCACCCGGCTGCGTTGCACCCGACCCTGGCTCGACGCCGACGGAAGAGTGCGCCGACATGTGGGAGACGGCCATCGACTACGTCATCGCGACCCAGCCCGACCTCTTGCTCATCGTCGGGTCGATTTCGCAGCCGACGGCGCCCGATGTCTTGCACGACCACAGTCAGAGTCAATACAAGACGACTGTCATGGGTGATCATGTCGAGACCGTCGAGGAAGTCGTGTCCCAATCCAGCACCGACGTCGTCGTGATCCGCGACACACCGCGCTTCCCAACGGCCCCGTACTACTGCGGCGCGGAGAAGGGATTCGACTCGTCGGCCTGCGTATTCGAGGCGCAGCCAGACCCGCCGACCCTGCCTGCCTTCGTCGACGACATCACGGCTGCGGGTGGAGTCTGGGTCGACCTCACTGATTCCGTCTGTCCGGACGGCGTGTGCCGACCGACGATGGGCGGCATCGTCACGTACCTCGACGACAACCACCTCACCGGCACGATGTCTCGCTCGCTTGCGCAGGCCTTCGCAGATCAAGTGCATCCGCGAGTCGACTGGTGGCCCGAACAGGTGTGGCTCGAACCGTAGTGTGCCACCGCGGCAGGCGCCGCGCCACGAGTAGAGTGGCCCCGTCACTGCCCCCGACAAGGAATCGACATGCGCGTTTTCGTACAGATCCCCTGCCTCAACGAGGAGGAGACGCTTCCGCTCGTGCTGAAGTCGATTCCACGTTCAATCCCCGGCGTCGACGAGCT
>JBQDJW010000351.1:0-3522 GCA_052086425.1 Pseudoclavibacter sp.
TGCAGCGTCGACGGGCGCTCGTGGTCGGTCACGCGCAGCGACCGCAGTCCCCGCTCGAGGTGGAATTGCGTGTAGGCCGCGACGACGCTCGACGCCCGGGCCCGCGCGTCATCTTCCGCACCCTCGACGACCCCCCAATTTCCGGCGAGCAGCGCCCAGAGCACGCGCATGGCGTCGACCGTAACCGCGATCGTCGGCCCGACGTGCGGGGCGCAGTCGCCGCACACCGCGCCGCCCGCCGCGAGCGTGACGCGCTCGAATCCGCCCGCCCGCCCGCATCTGGCGCACGCCGAGAAGTTCGGGCGCCACCCCGCGAGCGACAGCGCGCGCAAGAGATACGCGTCGCGCACATCCGCAGATGCTCGCTCGCCCTTCGCGATGAGCCTGAGTGACCCGGCGAGCAGCACGTACTGCTCGTCGGCCGCGCGCGTCGAATCCGACGCATCCGCCACCCGTTCCGCGGCCTCGACCATCGCGGACGCCGCGGCGTAGGCATCCCAGTCGCCGACGATGTCGGAGCCGTACGGGCTGATCGTGACGGCCTGCGTGACGGTCTCGAGGCCGCGGGCGTCGACGCTCCCCCTGGCGAAGAGCTGCAGGTCGACCACAGTGAACGGCTCGAGCCGGGCCCCGAACTTCGAGCTCGTGCGGCGCACGCCCTTCGCGACCGCGCGCACGACGCCGCGGTCGCGCCCGAGAAGGGTCACGATGCGGTCGGCTTCGCCGAGGCGCTGAGTGCGCAGGACGACGGCCTCGTCACGGTAGGTGGGCATCCGCCAAGTATCCTCCCGCGACGGCCGCCGCGCTCCGCGACCCGCGCGTCGGCGTTACACCACGACCGGCTCGGCCGCGGCGGCAGCTCCCGCCCGGGCCCGCAGCGACCGGTTCACGGCCGACACGATAGCCTTCAGCGACGCGGTCGTGATGTCGCCGTCGACGCCGACGCCCCAGAGCCGCTCGCCGTCAACCTTCAGCTCGATGTACGACGCCGCCTTCGCGTCGGCGCCCGCCGACATGGTGTGCTCGACGTAGTCAAGCAGCTCGACGTGGAAGTCGTGTTCGGCGAGCAGGTGCATGAACGCGTCGATGGGGCCGTTGCCCTCGCCGCTGACCTCGTGCGTCTCGTCGCCGTTCCGCAGGCGGACGTCGAGCCGCAGGACACCGTCCAGCTCCGACTGCGTGCGCGTCGAGAAGATCTCGAGGCGGCCCCACTTGCGCTCGGCGTCGTCGGCAGGCAGGTACTCGTCCGTGAAGACGTCCCATATCTCGCCGGCCGTCACCTCGCCGCCCTCGCCGTCGGTCTTCTGCTGCACGACGTTCGAGAACTCGATCTGCAGGCGGCGCGGCAGGTCGAGCTTGTGGTGCTCCTTCAGCAGGTAGGCGACGCCGCCCTTGCCCGACTGGGAGTTCACGCGGATGACGGCCTCGTAGGTGCGGCCGAGGTCGCGGGGGTCGACGGGCAGATACGGAACGGCCCAGGTCATGTCGTCGACGTCCCGGCTCTCGCCGTCCGCCTCGATCGACATGGCCTCGAAGCCCTTCTTGATCGCATCCTGATGCGAGCCCGAGAAGGCCGTGTAGACGAGATCGCCGCCCCACGGGCTGCGCTCGTGCACGGGCATCTGGTTGCAGTACTCGACGACGCGGCGCACGCGGTCGACATCGGAGAAGTCGATCTGCGGGTCGACTCCCTGCGTGAACAGGTTGATGCCGAGCGCGATGAGGTCGACGTTGCCGGTGCGCTCTCCGTTGCCGAAGAGGCACCCCTCGATGCGGTCGGCGCCGGCCATGTAGCCGAGCTCGGCCGCGGCGACGCCCGTGCCGCGGTCGTTGTGCGGGTGGAGCGACAGGATGATGTCGCCTCGCCGCGTGAAGTTGCGGTGCATCCACTCGATCTGGTCTGCGTACACGTTCGGCGTCGACATCTCGACCGTGGCGGGCAGGTTGATGATCATCTGGTGCTCTGGCGTCGGGTCGATCACGTCGATCACGGCCTCGCAGATCTCGAGCGCGAAGTCGAGCTCGGTGCCCGTGAAGCTCTCGGGCGAGTACTCGTACGACACGTCGGTACCCTCGGCGATCGACTCGTACTGCTTGCACAGCTTCGCGCCGGTGGTCGCGATGTCGATGATGCCGGCGCGGTCCTCGCGGAACACGACTCGGCGCTGCAGCACCGACGTCGAGTTGTAGAAGTGCACGATCGCGCGCTTCGCGCCAATGATCGACTCGAACGTGCGCTTGATCAGATGGTCGCGGCACTGCACGAGCACCTGAATCGTGACATCGTCCGGGATCAGGTCGTCCTCGATGAGCGTGCGCACGAAGTCGAAGTCGGTCTGGCTCGCCGACGGGAACCCGACCTCGATCTCCTTGAAGCCCATGCCGACGAGCAGCTCGAACATGACCTTCTTGCGTTCGGGCGACATCGGGTCGATAAGTGCCTGGTTGCCGTCGCGCAAGTCGACGGCGCACCATCGCGGCGCCCGCTCGATGCGCGCATCCGGCCAGGTGCGGTCGGGCAGATTCACCTCGATCTGCTCGCGATGCGGCTTGTACCGGTGGATCGGCATTGACGACGGCTGCTGCTGATTCTTCATGATGCTGATGCTCCTGCTGATGTTCGAGCGGGACCTCGCCCGCGTGCCCCGTCAGATGGGGCCGGATGCCCGCGTCGCGGACTTCGGATCAAAGCCAACGACAAACCTCCGCGACGAGTCAGGCTTTGTACGAAGCCTCGTCGCGGCGGCGAAGAAGGAGCATGCCGATCAGCATGTCTCTCACAATAACACCGTCGGATGCGCTGCGATGTCGAGTCAGGCGGGACCGAACGCGACAGGTCCGGACCCAGCTGGACCGACGCCGTCAGGTGCGCCGTTCGCGGCGTCGCCCCCGTCGCTGCGGGAGCCGCCAAGGCCGAGGACCTCGTCGAGCCATTCGGCGGATGCGCCGCGCCGGTCGCCGACGATGAGGCCGTCGCGCACGGCGATCACACGCTCGCACTGGCTCACGATCGAGGCGTCGGTCGTGCAGATGGCGAGCGCGATGCCGTACTCGTGCGCGATGGTGCGCAGCAGGGCGAGCACCACTCGACCGTCCCGTTCGCCGAGTCGCGCGACGGGCTCGTCCGCGTATACGAGCGACGGCTTCGTCGCGAGGGCCCGTGCGATCGCGACGCGCTGCTGCGTTCCGACGTCGAGCGCTCCCGCGCGGCGGTCGAGGTCGTTCACGAGGCCGAAGCTCTGCGCGAGCGTCGCGAGCCACTGCGCCTCGTCGCCCGTGCCGGAGCGCTGGACGAAGCGGAGCGGCGAGGCGATGTTCTCGGTCACCGTGAGCTCCGGGTCGAGCCCGATGTCGCGCAGCACGTAGCCGACGAGCTCGTAGCGTTCGCGGCGCGCCGTCGCCGGATCGAGCGCCGCGAGATTGCGTCCGGCGATGGAGACGGCGCCGGCATGAGGTGCCCTGAGGCCGGCGACGGCGCCCATGATCGACGGACCGCCGCCCTCGGGACTGCTCACGACGAGC
>JBQDJW010000351.1:3532-4125 GCA_052086425.1 Pseudoclavibacter sp.
TCACGACCTCGCCGGCCCGGAGATCGAAACTCACGGGGCCCGCCCCGTCGACGACGAGGCCGTCGGCGCGAACAACCACTGAACCTGCGGGGGCGACCACGGCTGGGGACACGCCGGAGGCGTCGGTGGTAACCGTCATGCCCCGAGATTACGGGGCAGCACGACAGGCAGTCGTCAGCCATAATTCTAGGCCGCACTCATCCGTTCGGATGAGGACCCACGAGCCGCTTGGGACGCGCCGCCGCTACAGCAGCCCGTGCTCGTAGGCGTAGACGACGAGCTGCACGCGATCGCGCAGGCTGAGCTTCGTCAGCACGCGCGAGATGTGGGTCTTGACGGTCGCCTCACTGAGGTACTCCTGCGCGGCGATCTCGCCGTTCGAGAGGCCCTTGGCGGCGTGGAAGAACATCTCCCGCTCGCGCTCGGTCAGCGTGCCGAACTCCTCGGGTTCGCCGCCGAGTCGCCCGGGCGACAGCGAGAATCGCCGGATCAGGTCGGCCGTCGCCTGGGCCGCGAACACCTCGGCGCCGGAGTGCACCGTGCGGATCGCGGCGAGGAGGAACTCGGGATCGGCGTCCTTCAGCACGAAGCCG
>JBQDJW010000352.1:0-3800 GCA_052086425.1 Pseudoclavibacter sp.
AGCACCAGGCCGTTAATGCTGTTCAACCGGGGATGCCGGAAGATCAGGAAGTTCTGCGCGGTGTAGAAAGAGCGAGGCTGGTAGAACGTGGATTGCGTCTTCAGCGTGACCGTTATGCAGTTCCCGGGCTCGGGGGGACGTTGCTGCTCCCCCACCAACGCCGCGATTCCGTTGTTGCCGTGAATCTGACTGAGATAGGGGTAAAGGCCGGGGCCATCTTGAAGATTTACCCTGTCATGCCAGGAAGTCGAGGCTTTCATCGACGCGAAGACGTCGGGAATTAGCATCGACTCGAAGGAGACGGTTTCATAGATTCCCATTAACCGACCTGCTGCTCTTCTTTGCCGTTATCGGCGACGGGCGTGACGAGCTCCCCGAGTCCGTGCGAATGCATACCGACCTGCCAGGTGACGTAGTCCGCCACTGTGCCGAGAAGGTCCTCGTAGGTCGGAGGCTGATCGTTGAAGTAAAAGTACGAGTGCTGCCACTCGTCGTCGGCCGTGATCTCGGAGCGCACAATGAACGAGGTGTCGTCCTGGGCGTCGCCGCTCAGCACCTCAAAGAGGTGCTTGCGGCGGGCCTCCACAGTACCGTCGGCTACGAGCCCGCGATGCTGAGCGACGACCCAGCCGTCCTTCTCGAAGTTAACGAACTTGACCTTGGCGTCAGCCCTGTGTGGCCGCCCAGCGGTGAAGATGGCGATCACAGTGTGCGGGGTGTGACCCGAGTTGTGAAAGGTCATCGGATTCATGGTGATGACGCTTTCCAGCGTGTTGTGGCGGAGGATACTCTTCTTGCGTGCGCGGTCTTCTTTCGTCTTCCCCACCATGGCCGACTGCGGGACAATGGCCGCGAGCCGGCCGCCCGGATTGAGGAACTCCAAGGCCTTCTCAACAAAGGCGATCTCGGAGAGATGGCGCGTATTCTTGTCTTTGGACTGGGAGTACGGCGGGTTCAGCAGCACCTTGGTAAAGCCGTGGCCGGGTTTCACGGTGCCGTCGCTGAGCACCTGGTCGTCACGCATCTCCGACATGGGCGCCTCGAAGATTGAGTCGCGGCGGAAGTTCGCGCGGCCGTCTCCGCGCAGGATCATGTTCGTCGTTCCGATGGCGAACAACTTGTCCTGAAGCTCGATGCCATGCAAACGGTGCTCACGGATCACGTTCTTCAGATGAGCGTCGTCGCCTGCGTCCGTGAACATACGCTGCATCGCCGCGATGAGGAACGATGCCGTGCCAGCGGTGGGGTCGAGCACGTAGTCACTAGCGCTCACGTCGATGAGCTCAGCCATCAGCGTGGTGATGTGCTCCGGCGTGAGCACAATCCCGAGCCCTGCACCGTCGCCGCCGCCGTAGGAAATGAACTCGTGGTAGAAGTTACCGAGGACGTCGAAGGCGCTCATCGAGGGATCGACAACGACGTGGAGCACCTCATTCTTCAGAATGCGGGTCATCCACTTTAGCGGCGACTCGTCGAGGTCTCGATGCCGACGATTTAGCTGAGGAGCGTTCTTAATGAAGGCGAACTGATCTAGCAAAGTGCCGATCTTCTGGTTCGGCATGAGCGCCTCAGCTCGCATGTACTGCTCCGCCGCATCGTAGATGATCCGCCCGTCCCACACTTGGCTGTTATTCCCTGGGGTGCGGGCGTGGAGCTGCTCGACGTCAAAGAACTCGTTGCGTAGCGCCAGCAGGATCGCAGAGACCAGTGGCGCCTTCCGATCGTTCTCGACGCTGCCGTAGTTCCGCATACCCTCATGGAGCTTGCGGGCTACCGATCGGAGATCATCGAGCCGGGCTTCGGATTGGGGCCGGCGCTCGAGCACCTGCACTGAGTGGTACTCGCTGATCTGATCAACGGCGAAGACTTCTAGATTGCTTAGTTCATCGAGTTGCTTGGTGATTCCCTCGTTCACGTAGACCACAGAGATCTCGTGATGGACTTCTTCGCCGCCGATCCCGACTGCAAAAATTCCCTTGGTGTGCGGGATGCCGTTGTCGATCATCGTCTTGGCGTAGTGGACAGCACCATTAAGAGCGTAGTCGGAGCGGAACGGGAACGCGGTCGTCACCTCGCCCCCATCCAGGTAGCGGGTGCGGCCGACCTCGCGCTTGTCCTCGATGACAACCACGAAGCCATCGACCTCGAACACGAACTCTGGCTTGCCCTCTGCGGCAGACGAGGCTGACTTAGAGCCACCTTTTAGTGCATCGCGCTTCCATCCCGGACCGCCATCCTGCTCCCACGGACGGTGCACATTGATGTCGCGCAACATGTCGCGAACGAACTGGTCGGTGGACTTCTCGTTGAGCATGGTCTCTCTACTCCGGTGTTGAATGATTACGCACTGCACATTATAGAGTTACATAGACGTTCCTGATCAGCAGGGACGCACGACGTTCAGTGTGGCGCATGGAGGCCCCTAGTCCGCCATCGGCAGGGTTGGCGCGTTGAGGTAGCGGTACAGCGTGGATCGGCTGATGCCGTGCTCACGCGCTATTTGGACTTTGGGAGTGCCGGCGAGGGCCGCCTTGCGCACGGAGCGGATCTGGTCGCCCTCAAGGCTGCGGGGCCGGCCCTTGTAGATGCCGCGCTTCTTCGCGGCGGCGATGCCCTCGGTCTGTCTCTGGCGGATGAGTTCGCGTTCGAACTGCGCGAACGCACCCATCATGTTCAGCTGGAAGGATGCCATCGGGTCCGTGTCGCCGGGGGCGAAGGTCAGCCGTTCCTTGAGGAACTCGATGCTCGCGCCTTTCCGTGGCTGCTGCTCGGTGTGTTCAGCGGGGTCGCCGGTGATCTGCTGGACGATGTCGTTGAGATCGATGACCGACCGGGCGAGGCGATCCATGGAAGCGACGACGACATGGTCGCCATGGCGGACGTGCCGGATCAGCGCCTGCAGTTGCGGGCGGTTGGTCGCGCTCTTGCCGGATTGCTTCTCGGTGAAGGTCTGGTCGCACTCCCCTACTGCTTCGAGCTGCCGAGTGAGGTTCTGGCCGGCGGACGAGACCCGCACGTACGCGACTCGCTGTCCCGAGGGGCGAGCGTTGACCCTCACTCGTCACCCCCGCCCGCGTGCAACAGAGCCGTGACCGTCAGAGCGCTAGTTGCAATGAGGAGGAACAGCCCTACGAAGGGGTTCTGTGGGATCCCGAAGCCTCCACGGACTGCGGCGACCCCGATCACGACGAAGAAGATGGGTAGCAAGATGCGGGCCGGTCGTCGCAATGCGACACCTCGAGGCTCAGGTGATCCATTCACGTCTTAGACCCTAGCCGAGACATGCGCCAAAACCCGCTATCCGACCCTATGGAACAGGGACGATGCCTCGCGGGCGACTGTCACTTTTGGGTATACCCAACCGGCGCAGTGACGCGCAGGCGCTCACTTTTCGGGGACGTTGACGTGTGATCAAGCTGCTTGGGCCTGATCTGTGTGTGTTCTTCTGTGTCGGCCTGGTCGCGCTTGATCATCTTCTCGAACGCGACCGGGCTGGTGTAGTCGAGGCTGGAGTGCAGCCGACGACGGTTGTAAACGATTTCGATCCAGCGAGCGACCTCGCGGCGGGCCTCGGGCGAGTCGGCCATGACCGCCGATCGTAGAACTCGGTCTTCAGCGTGACCCAGAACGGACTCGGCCATCGCGTTGTCCCAGCACAGGCCGACTCCGCGGCCCCACCTACCAGGCCACCATCAGTATCGACATCCTCGCCGCCCCTGACCCTTGACAACCATGCCCCCACCTTAGCTACACGGCATTGGGGCTAGCGCTGGCCGGTGAGGAGCTGGGCGAGGTGGACG
>JBQDJW010000352.1:3810-4121 GCA_052086425.1 Pseudoclavibacter sp.
GACGCCGTGACGCCCGGCGAGCTGGTCGGCCTGGGTCCGGCAGGAGAAGCCGTCGGCGAGGTAGACGGTGTCGGGGCCGACCGCGCGCAGGGCGGGCAGGAGGGCGTTCTCGGCCACGGCCACCGAGGTCTCGTAGTGGCCGGCCTCCATGCCGAAGTTTCCGGCGAGGCCGCAGCACCCGGCCAGGCGGGTGACCGTGGCGCCGGCCCTGGCGAGCAGCGCGGCGTCGGCCTCCCAGCCCATCACGGAGTGGTGGTGGCAGTGCGGCTGGGCGACGACCTCGACGCCTTCGAGCGAGGCGGGCACCCAGT
>JBQDJW010000353.1:0-4115 GCA_052086425.1 Pseudoclavibacter sp.
GTTGGGGAGGCGGGGCCTTCGTTGTTTGCGCTGCCCGCGTCACGGCGGGCAGTGGCCACCGTTTGGGCAATGAGTTCGCTCGATCGACCTCAGAGGGAGGCGCACGGCCACGACGGCGATGCGCGGAGGTGAGTGAGCGCGCAGGGTCCGAGGCGCGGTTCGTGTCGTTCGATGTGATGATTTCTTGTGGAGATTCGGTCACGTCGTGGTCGAGCGAACGAAAGTTCAGACACGCGGAATGCCGCCCTGGCCTGTGAGTTCGTGATCGCCGGTTGCTCGAATTGGTCGAGTCAGAGGGTTTCGTGGGCGGGAGGTGAGCTTCGTTGTCCACTCATTCTGTAACTGATCGTCTACCATCGTTGGCGTTTCCTTCTCGCAGGAAACTCGAGGCGGCGTCTACTGGGGAGTAGCGTCGCCTCGCCCCCTTTTCTGGGCCTGTTCGCGCATCGGCACGCGTGCGAAGACGACGGATTCACGAGGGTCGGCTCATGTTCATGCGACCAAGATCGTGCGACGAACTCCATTCGGTTTTCGTTGCGGACCGAAGCTGTCCGGGTTGTTCGCGACAGTGGTGTCACGTCGAACGGCGGGGGAGCATCCGGCACCTCGGAACGCCGATCGAATCGCGAAGGGACGCATCATGGGATTCTTGCCACCGAAAAGCACCACCGAGCACGACACGCTCGCGACCTTTCTCGAGCAGCAGGCAGCGCAGCTCCGCGTGTCCGCGCTCGATCTGACCGATGAGCAGGCGAGGCTCGCGCCCGTTGCGAGCTCGCTGTCGATCGCGGGGCTGCTCACGCACGGCGCGCAGGTGATCGCGGCCTGGTTGGAGCGGGTGCGCGTTGCGCCAGAGGACGTCGGCATGCCCGAGCTCGTGCGGTTGGGCGACGAACTCGGCCTCGGCGACGGCATGTACTCGGGGCAGGAGCTGCCGGAGCTGACCCTCGACCAGATCCTCGAGGCCTATGACCGGGCCGTCGCGCGCATCCGCCCCACCATCGAGGGCGCCGACCTCGAGGCGCGCGTGCCGATTCCGGACGCGCCGTGGTTCCCCGCCGATCTCGATTCGTGGAACGTGCGCTGGGTATGCAACCACATCATCGCGGAGGTGGCGCGTCACGCCGGCCACGCCGACATCATCCGCGAAGCCATCGACGGTGAGATCTCATATTCGCTCAATGCCCGCGCCGATGGCGAGACGTTCGACATGGCCGCGTACCTAGCGGAGTAGCGAACGCGCCGGAGTAGCGAACGCGCCGGACCAGCGGCCGCGGCGGTACGGCGTCGGACCTGCCGCGCCAGGCCATCGGTGCGGCGGCGCCACGGCATCGGTGCGGCGGTGTCGATGCGGGGGCATCGGTACGGCACCGTCGGGCACACTGGGGGAGTGAATCTCGGCGACAACGACCGCTGCCCTTGCCTGAGTGGCGACCCTTTCGGTCGCTGCTGCGGTTCGATCCACCGGGGCGAGCGCTCGGCGCCGACCGCCGAGGCTCTCATGCGGTCGCGGTACTCGGCGTTCGCGGCGCTCGACGCCGACTATCTGCGGCGCTCATGGCATGCCTCGACGCGGCCCGGCTCGCTCACCCTCGACCCTGAGACACGCTGGATGCGCCTCGACGTCCTCCGCACTCGATCCGGTGGCCCGTTCGATGAGTCTGGCGAGGTCGAGTTCCGGGCGATCGCCCGCGACGGCGATGGACGCTACGCGCTGCACGAGGTCTCGAGCTTCGTCCGCGAGAGCGGCGAGTGGTACTACGTCGACGGGGTCCAGGTGCCCGAATAGCCGCGCACCGTCGCCAGGCATCGCGGGTCGGGGCACGATGTTCGGCCCCGACCCATGATGACGATGCGCGCCACCGAGCTCGGTGACTTCGCGAGCAGCCGCTACGCGAACAGACGCTCCGACGCGATGCGCGCGCCCTCGGTGAGCGATTCGAGCTTCGCGACCGCGATCGACGGGTGGAGGCGGCCGCCGAGTCCGCAGTCGGTCGAGGCGATCACGTTCTCGCGGCCGACAACGCCCGCGAACTGCTCGATGCGGTCGGCGACGAGCTCGGGGTGCTCGACCGTGTTGGTCGAGTGCGACACGACTCCGGGCAGGATGCGCTTGCCCTCGGGAAGCTTGTGGTCGCGCCATACCTTCCATTCGTGCGCGTGGCGCGCGTTCGCCGCCTCGAAGGTATAGGCGCCGGCGTCGATCGTGAGCACCTGGTCGACGATGTGCTTGAGTTCGATGTCTGTTGTGTGGGGCCCGTGCCATGAGCCCCAGCAGAGGTGGAAGCGCACCTGCTCCTGCGGGATCCCTCGCAGAGCGTGGTTGAGGGCGTCGACGCGCAGCTGTGTGAATGCGAGATAGTCCTCGACGGTCGGCTCGGGGTTGACCTGGTCCCAGCTCTCGGCGATCGAGGGATCGTCAATCTGCACGGTGAGGCCGGCGTCGGTGATCGCGAGGTATTCCTCGCGCAGCACGTCGGCCATCGCGAACAGCAGCTCTTCGTCGCTGCCGTAGTACTCGTTCGTGATGCGCGCGGCCGACCCCGGGCTGATCGCGGCGACGAATCCCTCGGCGGCGTCCGACTGCTCGATCGCGGCGGTCAGGTTGCGCACGTCCTCCGCGACGGCCTCATGCCCGATGTAGCTGATGGGAGCCGTGATCTTGGGCTGCGCCGTCGCGCGTCGGTGCGCGAGCACACCCGAGGTCGGGTCTTCGTACGCGTCGCGGAAGCGCGTGCGGTCTCGACGGTCCGAGAACGTCGTGAGACGGATCGTGCCCGGCTCCGACCGAATCTGCTCGGTCGTGGCCCAGCGGTCCTCGTCACTCGGCGTCAGCCCGCCGATGCGCGAGAACGAGTAGTTCCACCAGGCGCCGTAGTCGACGGCGGACGGCATGATGTGTCCGAACTCACCGTCGTTGACGATGTCGAGGCCGATGCGACGCTGGCGAGCGACGATGTCGGTCACGAATCCGGGCAGCTGCGTCTTCAGCTCGGCGAACGTCGACTCGCCGTCGGCCACCTTTCGGTTCGCCTCGATCAGCTCGGGGGTGCGGGGCAGCGAGCCGACGTGCGTCGTCTGAATGTGGTCGGTATTGGCGGCGGTCATTCCGGTCCCTTCGGGGTGGTGCAGTACGCACCAAGTATCCCGGATGCTCCTGGTGCCGCAGGCAATGCTGCCTCGCGTGACGCGTCTGGGCTGCTGCGCGTGACGCGTCTGGTCGCCTGCCGGGCCCATCCGGTACTCTGTTCGTGGACAGAACACCTGTTCAAGAAGCGAACACATCGTCTGGTGAACGGAGCAGCGCAGTGATCGACAAGACGACACCGACCGTCGAGGAGGCGCTGGCGGACATCGCCGACGGCTCGACGATCCTGATCGGCGGCTTCGGCCTCGCGGGGCAGCCGGTCGAGCTCATCGACGGCCTCATCGAGCGCGGCGCTGGCGACTTGACCATCGTGAACAACAATGCGGGCAACGGCGACACGGGCCTCGCCGCCCTGCTGAAAGCCGGGTACGTTCGCAAGATCGTCTGCTCGTTCCCGCGCCAGAGCGATTCGTGGGTGTTCGACGATCTGTACAGGGCCGGCAAGATCGAGCTCGAACTCGTGCCGCAGGGCAACTTGGCCGAGCGCATTCGCGCGGCCGGTGCGGGCGTCGGCGGATTCTTCACGCCGACCGGCGTCGGCACCCCGCTGGCCGAGGGCAAAGAATCGCGGGTCATCGACGGCCGCGAGTACGTGCTCGAGTATCCGATCCGCGGCGACGTCGCGATCGTCTCGGCCTATCAGGCCGACCGCTGGGGCAACCTCGTCTACCGCAAGACGGCCAGGAACTTCGGCCCGATCATGGTCGCCGCGGCGACCACCTCGATCGTGCAGGTCGACGAAGTCGTCGAGCTCGGCTCGCTCGACCCCGAGTCGATCGTGACGCCCGGCATCCACGTCGACCGCGTCGTTCCCGTCGGCGAGCGCGCCTGGCTGCGCGACGGCGAGTTCGTCCCCAACTTCAACGCCACCGAGACCGCCGAATAGGCCGGGAGGACACCGTCATGGCAACGCGAATCACCCGCGACGAGCTCGCCGCCCGCATCGCGAACGATATTCCCGAGGGTT
>JBQDJW010000354.1:0-2525 GCA_052086425.1 Pseudoclavibacter sp.
TGAGCGCCGCGTCGCCGTCCGGCGCGAAGTCGTCGCGCGCGAGCAGGGTCATCGGCGCGGATGCTGCCCCGCTTTCGGCGCCGACGGTCGCCGAGACCGTGAGGGTGGCGGCCGCTCGCCCGGGCAGCACAGCGAGCGCCTCGCGCGCGTGATCTGACAACAGCCACTCGCCGACCTGCCGCTCGATGACCCATGTCCGGCCCGGCTCGAGCTGGACGGCGGGGAGCTCGAGCGTGCTCGAGGGAAAGCCCCGTGCCGCGGCGCCCTGCCCTGCGTCGCGCGTCGCGACGCCGTCTCGCACGGCGATCGTGAGATCGATGCCGGCGAGGACCACCGGATGCTCGCCGTCGTTGGCGACGCGGACGCGGCGGACAGGGCCGATCTCATTCTCGATCGCGTCGGTTCCCGTGGCGGCGGCGAACATCACGCGCACGCCGACCCCGCCGACGCGCAGCGCGACGGCGCGCGTGTCGCCGGCGAGATCGTCGTCGGGCCCGGCGCTCGCGGGCACCATTGAGGGCTCGCCGGAGTCGGCGGGCAGTTCGGAGGCGGCGGGTGGGGGCGACGAAACAGACACGAAACGACCTCGTCAGATGAACGCGGCGAACAGTGGGCTCGGCAGCCGGCTGGCTGCGCTGTCGGTAGGCGGAGCGAACGATGGACCGGGGGAGTCGGGCGCGAGCGCTGGGCACCTCGGCGGCGCCTCGCGGACCTCTTACGCTTGCCGGAACGATAGCGGGCCCCTGCGACATTGACGTAGCGGGGGTGGCATCCGGGGGTTGAGGACGGCGTGAGCATCGCACCGCGACGTCGATGTCGCCTCGGCTGCGAAACGCGCCAAGGAGCATCCGGGAATACCTGATCACGCGCATCGTTGTACTTCTATGAAAACGCATGAACGTGTTAGAGTTCATGCGGACGCATCGACCAGGAACCGCGACCCGTCAGGAGCACCCCATGCAATTCGGCCTCATGTCCGTCAGCGATATCACCCGCAACCCCGTCACCGGTGAGACGCCGAGCGAGGCGGAGCGAATCGACGCGATCCTCCAGATCGCCGCGAAGACCGAGGAGGTCGGTCTCGACGTCTTCGCGATCGGGGAGCACCACAACCCGCCCTTCTTCTCGTCGTCGCCGACGACGTTGCTCGCCGCGATCGCGGGGCGCACCGAACGGCTGCTGCTGACAACGTCGACGACGCTCATCACCACCAACGACCCCGTGCGCATCGCCGAGGAATACGCGATGCTGCAGCACGTCTCGAAGGGCCGTATGGACCTCATGCTCGGCCGCGGCAACACGGCGCCGGTCTATCCCTGGTTCGGCCAGGACATCAGCAAGGGCTTGCCCCTCGCGATCGAGAACTACGACCTGCTGCACCGGCTGTGGACCGAAGACGTCGTCGATTGGAAGGGCTCGTTCCGCACCCCGCTCGAGGGGTTCACCTCGACGCCGCGCCCGCTCGACGACGTGCCGCCGTTCGTCTGGCACGGCTCGATCCGTACCCCCGAGATCGCCGAGCAGGCCGCCTACTACGGCAACGGATTCTTCGCCAACCACATCTTCTGGCCGACCGCCCACTCGTTGCGCCTCATCGAGTTCTACCGTGAGCGGTTCGAGCACCACGGTCACGGCACGAAGAAGCAGGCGATCGTCGGCCTGGGCGGGTAGGCGTTCATCGCGCGCAGGTCGCAGGACGCGTTCCGCGAGTTCCGCCCCTACTTCGACGAGGCACCCGTGTACGGCCACGGCCCGTCGCTCGAGCAGTTCAGCAGCCAGACGCCGCTCGCGGTCGGCAGCGTGCAGGAGGTCATCGACAAGATCCTGACGTTCCATGACGCGTTCGGCGACTACCAGCGTCAGCTGTTCCTGCAGGACCACGCCGGCCTGCCGCTCGGCATGGTGCTCGACCAGATCGAACTGCTCGGCGGCGAGGTGATCCCGGTCGTGCGCAAGGAGCTCGAGTCGCGGCGCGACCCTGAATCGGCGCCGGCCCCGACGCACGAGGGGCTCGTGCGCGCCAAGTACGGCGACGCCGAACCTCGCCAGCCGCGCCCTCGCGCCAACCGCGGAGACAACGTCACCGGCGGCTCGCCATACCTCGACAGCGACGCCGTGCGGGCCGAGCGCGAGCCCGAGGCCGTCGGGGCGGCCGCAGTCGAGTAGCGTCGGCGCGCGCACCGGCCCGGGGGCCACGCCGTCCCCGGGCCGGCGCCGCTACTTCTCCAGCCCGACCGCCACGTCTTCCGCATACTCGAATTGGGCCGGGTCGGGCCGTTCGTATTCGCCACCCTTTTCCGCAGGACGAGACGGAATGTCGATCGTTCGCACTTCAACGTGCTCCCACGGAATGCGATGAAGAATATCGTTGATGACATTGATGCGCGACCGCTTCTTGTCTTCGCTTTCGACGGTGATCCAGCGAGACCCCGGTAAATCAGTCGCCGCGAACATGGCATCCTTCGCGCGCGAATAGTCCTCCCATCGATTGATGGATTCGACATCCATCGGCGAGAGCTTCCATC
>JBQDJW010000354.1:2535-4109 GCA_052086425.1 Pseudoclavibacter sp.
CAAGAAGCGGTGGTATTCCTGCGGTGTGCAGAATCCCATGACTTTCTCGACGCCGGCGCGGTTGTACCACGACCGGTCGAAGATGACGATCTCGCCCGCCGCGGGAAGATGCTGCGTATAGCGCTGGAAATACCACTGCGTCTTCTCGCGTTCGGTCGGAGCCGGAAGTGCGACGACCCGGGCATGGCGGGGGTTCAGATACTGCGTGATGCGCTTGATCGCGGAGCCTTTTCCCGCGGCATCGCGTCCCTCGAACAGGATGCAGACGCGTTCGCCGTTCCGGATGACCCATTGCTGCATCTCGACGAGTTGCGATTGCAGGCGTGTGAGTTCGGACTCGTACGCCTTCTTGTCGAGCTTCGGGGGCTTGGCACCGACGGAGACGCGATCATATTTCGACATGCACGAACTCTAGTTCCGGATGACGTTGCCAGGTGGGTGGCGCATCCTGAGCCGGTACAAGCCGCTAACGCTGGAGACGACCATGCCCGAGACGCTGCAGAAGATCGTGCCGAACATTTGGTTCGACCACAACGCGGAGGAGGCAGGCGAGTTCTACACCGCCGTGTTCCGCAACACGACGAGCACGGTCTCGGGCCGATATCCGGACGAGCTGCCCGAGTGGCAGCAGGAGTACGCGGGTCTCGCGCTCACGGTCGACGTCGACATCGACGGGTTTCAACTCACGCTCATCAACGCGGGTGACGAGTTTCGCCCCAACCCGTCGATCTCGTTCATGCTGAACTTCGACCCGCTGTTCTTCGACCGCGATGAGGCGGCCGCCCGCGCGGGCATCGACGGGGTATGGGCTGCCCTGACCGAGGGCGGTCGCGTGCTGATGGATCTCGCCGAGTATCCGTTCAGCCAGAAGTACGGATGGGTGGAGGACAGGTACGGCGTGAACTGGCAGCTCATGCTCACCGATCCTGACGGCGAGCCGCGCCCGTTCGTGATGCCGCAGCTCATGTTCTGCGGCCCGGTGCAGAACAGGGCGCGCGAGGCCGCCGCCTACTACGCGTCGATCTTCGACGGCGGCGAGGTCGGATTCATCGCCGACTATCCGGAGGCGATGGGGCCTGCGGACAAGGGCAGCGTGATGTTCGGCGAGTTCCGGCTCGCCGGTCAGGCGTTCTCGATGATGGACTCGGCCGTCGACCAAGCCTTCTCGTTCACCTGCGGCGTCTCGCTCGCGGTGCGGTGCGCCGACCAGGCCGAGATCGACCGGCTGTGGGATGCGCTGAGCGCGATTCCAGAGGCGGAGCAGTGCGGGTGGCTCGGCGACAAGTACGGGGTGAGCTGGCAGATCGTGCCGGCGAACATGGGCGAACTCATGACGCGACCCGGCGCGTTCGCGCGCATGCTGGACATGAAGAAGCTGGTGATCGCCGACCTCTCGCCTGCGCCTACTCGCCCGAGGGACGCCCTGTCGTAAACGGGACCCGCCACGCGGGAACGAAGCCCTCGAAGCCGTCCGAACCGACGACGTCGCTGACCTCCTCGTAGATGCGGTCCGCGTCTTCGACGCCGGCTGCGCGCAGCGTGAAGCGGAATATCGGCAGGGTAGCCAGGGTCTG
>JBQDJW010000355.1:0-4104 GCA_052086425.1 Pseudoclavibacter sp.
GGCTCACTCACACGCAGACCAGGCTCACGCGGGGCGCGCCGCCGCCGCGGGCAACGGCGCGAGCGAACTCCCGGCGTTGCCCGGCCTCGAGGTGCCGTCCGACCTGCTGAAGACCCGTGCGCCGCGCGCATCGAGGGCGACCACGGCATCCGGGGCCACTGGTGCTCCGAGCGCCGACGATGTGCCGCCCGTGATCACGATGCCGACCGAGGGGCCGCGCAGCTCGAGCGCCGTCACGACGCAGCGATACCACCGGTTCGCCGAGCCGCCCGTGCTCCCAGAGCACGGGCCCGCGCGCATCATCTCGATGTGCAACCAGAAGGGTGGCGTCGGAAAGACGACGACGAGCATCAACCTTGCGGCGTCGCTCGCCGAGTACGGGCGGCGCGTGCTGTGCGTCGACTTCGACCCGCAGGGCGCCCTGTCGGCCGGCCTCGGGGTGCCGACCCACGACTGCGCGACGATCTACGACCTGCTCATCGGTCAGGTGAAAGACCCGCACGCGGTGATTCAGCAGACCGAGTACGCCGGGCTCGACATCATTCCGGCGAACATCGACCTGTCGGCCGCCGAGGTGCACCTCGTGACCGAGGTCGCGCGTGAGCAGATTCTCGCGAGCGTGCTGCGCAAGGTGAGTGACGAGTACGACGTGATCCTCGTCGACTGCCAGCCGTCGCTCGGCCTGCTCACGGTCAACGCCCTCACCGCGAGCCACGGCGTCGTGATCCCGCTCGAGTGCGAGTACTTCGCGCTGCGCGGCGTGGCGCTGCTCGTCGAGACGATCGACAAGGTGCGCGACCGGCTCAACCCGTCGCTCGAGCTCGACGGCATCTTGCCGACCATGTTCGACGGCCGCACGCTGCACGCCCGGGAGGTGCTCGACCGCGTGTTCGAGGTGTTCGGCGACAAGGTGTTCGACACCGTCATCGGCCGCACCGTGAAGTTCCCGGATGCGTCAGTCGCCGGCGTGCCGATCGTCACCTTCGCACCCGAGCACAGCGCCGCCAAGGCGTACCGGCAGCTCGCGCGCGAGCTCGTCGCCCGTGGTGCGGTCGCCTGACGGAAGCGCGCTCGCGGTCGGCGGCGGCGCCGTCGGCGATGACACGGATGCTGCTGGTGGCGTGGGCGCGCATGCTTCGGTCGGCGACGCGGGAGCGAATGATGCGGCGGGCGACGCGAGCGACTTCCGCGTGTCGCTCGATGTGTTCGACGGGCCGTTCGACCTGCTGCTAGCGCTCATCTCGAAGCACGAACTCGACATCACCGAGATCTCGCTGAGCCGGGTGACCGACGAGTTCATCCGGTACGTGCGACGGCTCGAGCGGGACGAGGAACTCGAGCGGGCGAGCGAGTTCATCGTCGTGGCCGCGACCCTGCTCGACATGAAGATCGTGAGCCTGCTGCCGCAGGGCGAGTACGTCGACGCCGAGGCGGTCGCGGTGCTCGAGGCGCGCGATCTGCTGTTCGCCCGCCTGCTGCAGTACCGCGCGTTCAAGGAGGCGTCGGCGTGGTTCGCCCGTCGGCTCGGCATCGAAGATGCGCGCACGCCGCGCAGCGTGCCGCTTGAGCCGCACCTGCGCGAGCGGCTGCCCGAGCTCGTGTGGACGCTCTCGGTCGCCGACTTCGCCGCGCTCGCGCTGACGGCGCTGACGCCTCGCCCCGCACCCGAAGTCGGACTGACGCATTTGCACGCGCCGCTCGTGAGCATCCGGGAGCAGGCCGCCGTGCTGATCGAGCGGCTGGCGGACGGGACCCCACTCACGTTCGGCGAGCTCATCGCCGACGCCGACGCCCCCGGGGTTGTCGTCGCCCGGTTCCTCGCGGTGCTGGAGCTGTACCGTCGCGCGGCGCTCTCGTTCGAGCAGGACGAGCCGCTCGGCCAGCTCACGGTGACGTGGGACGCGGAACACTGGAACGACGACGACCTCGCGACGCTTGGAGCCGACTTTGATCGATGACGACGCCGGTGCCGACACGACCGCCGGTACCGATGGCGACTCCGCAGCCGTCACCGGCGCGGATGCGGATGCCGGTGCCGAGCCAGGGCGCGACGCGGGGACCGGTGCCTCGACGGAAACCGAAGCCGTCGTCGATCTCGAACGCGCGGTCGAGGCGATGCTGATGGTGGCCGATGAGCCGATTTCGCTCGTATCGCTCGGCGCGGCGACGAGCCGATCCGTCGGCGACGTGCGGGCGGCGATCACTCGCCTCGTGGCCGACTACAATGGCGAGGCCGACGGGCCCGTTCGCGGGTTCGAACTGCGCGAGGTCGGCGGAGGCTGGCGCGTGTACTCGCGAGCGGCGTATGACGACCTCGTCGCCGACTTCGTGCTCACGCGCACTCCCACCAAGCTGTCTCAGGCGGCTCTTGAGACGCTCGCGGTCATCGCGTACCGACAGCCGGTGACGCGAAGTCAGGTGGCACAGATTCGCGCGGTCGGCGTCGACTCGGTGGTCCGCACGCTCGCAGCGCGCGGCCTCATCGTGGAAGACGGACACGACCCCGTCACGGGCGCGACCCGCTACGTGACCACCGACCAGCTGCTCGTGCAGCTGGGAATCAACAGTCTCGACGAGCTGCCGAAGATCTCGCCGCTCCTCGACGACGGGCAGGATGGATTGCATGAGTGAACGACAGGACCGCTCCGGCGGGCGATCGGACGGTGGCCGCCGCGATCGCTTCGGCGGCGGCGGCATGCGCCGTTCGGGCGAGCGAGCCCGGGGGACCGGCGGAGGACGCGGTCGCTTCGGCGGCCGCGACGAGCCGCCGCGCCGCAACAGCACGCGCTCCGGGACGGAGCGGTACGACGAGGTCGGTCAGGAGGCGATCCGCCGCGCGGCGCAGCAGCGCCCCGAGGGCGGCTACTCGCTCGAGGACTTCGGCGATATCCCCATACCGCGCGAGCCGCGGAACGACGGGAGCGCTGACCTCGAGACCGCCGACGCTGAAGCCGCAGGGGTCGCGGCCACCGACGCCGGCGAGTACGACGCCGCGAGCGAGTACGACACCGCGGGGGAGTACGGCGACGAGCGTGCCGGCGACCAGCCGGGCGTGGATGACGGCGGCGATCGCGCTGGTGACGGCGACGGCGACGACGACATCGCTGGGGGCGACGAGGCCGCTGGCGAGGGCGACGCCGATGGCTCCGGTGCCGCAGCCGCGCAGCGCGCGCAAGACGTCGACGGCTCGATGCGCCTGCAGAAGGCGCTCGCGAACGCGGGCGTCGCCTCGCGCCGCGTCTGCGAGGACTACATCGTGCAGGGGCGCGTGACCGTCAACGGCACCGTCGTGACCGAGCTGGGCTCGCGCGTGCACCCCGTGAACGACCGCATCGAGGTCGACGGCACGCCGGTGCAGCTCGACCAGTCGATGGTTTACGTGCTGCTGAACAAGCCGACCGGCGTCGTGTCGACCATGCGCGACGACCAGGGGCGCCCCGACCTCAGGCAGTTCACTCGGCAGTACCCGGGGCGCATCTACAACGTCGGGCGTCTTGACGGCGAGACCAGCGGTCTGTTGATCCTCACGAACGACGGCGAACTCGCCAACGTGATGTCGCATCCGTCGTACGGCGTCGAGAAGACCTACGTCGCGAAGGTGCGGGGGAGCGTGACGCCGCAGACGCTGCACACCCTGCTCGAGGGCTTCGATCTCGAAGACGGCTTCATCAAGGCCGACCGCGCCCTGATCCACGCAGACCAGCCGAGCCAGTCGGCGACCCTGGTCGAGATCACGCTCCACTCGGGCCGCAACCGCATCGTGCGACGGATGCTCGATCACGTCGGGCATCCGGTGGTCGAGCTCGTGCGCCGCACCTTCGGGCCGCTGCACCTCGGCACGCTTCGCGTCGGCGAAACCCGCGAGCTCTCGAACGACGAGGTCGGCAAGCTGCTGCGCCTCGCGCGCCGCGCCGTGCGCCGGCCCGAGGGCGGTCAAGGCGGCACGCATGGCAAGGGCGAGGCGGATGCTGAGGGTCGCGGTTCGCGCGACCGCGGTTCGCAAGCGCGTGGTTCGGAAGCGCGTGGTTCGGCCGGGCGCGGTGGGCCCCGCCGCGACGGCGGTCAGCGCCGAGACAGCGGATTTCGTCGGGACAGCGCGCCCGC
>JBQDJW010000356.1:0-4102 GCA_052086425.1 Pseudoclavibacter sp.
CAGATCTTCCCGAAGCCGGGCTGGGTCGAGCACAACGCGACAGAGATCTGGAAGAACACGCGCGAGGTCATCGGCCTTGCGCTCGGCCGCGCCGACATCACGCGCCACAGCATCGCGGCCGTCGGCATCACCAACCAGCGCGAGACCGCGGTGGTGTGGGACAAGAACACGGGCGAGCCCGTCTACAACGCGATCGTGTGGCAGGACACCCGCACACAGTCGATCGTCGACCGACTCGCCGACGGCGACACCGATCGGTACAAGTCGATCGTCGGTCTGCCGCTCGCGACCTACTTCTCCGGCACCAAGATCGCGTGGATCCTCGAGAACGTCGAGGGCGCCCGCGAGCGCGCCGAGGCTGGCGACCTGATCTTCGGTACGACCGACACGTGGGTGCTGTGGAACCTCACGGGCGGCGCCGACGGCGGCGTGCACGCGACAGACGTCACCAACGCGAGCCGCACGATGTTCATGGACCTCGAGACCCTCGAGTGGCGCGACGATATCCTCGCCGACTTCGGCGTTCCGCGGTCGATGTTGCCAGACATCCGCTCCTCCTCCGAGGTGTACGGCACCGTCGAGTCGTCGAGCCTGCTGCGCGAGGTGCCGGTCGCCGGCATCCTCGGCGACCAGCAGGCGGCGACGTTCGGTCAGGCCGCGTTCGAGGCCGGCGAGTCGAAGAACACGTACGGCACGGGCAACTTCCTCATCTTCAACACGGGTGAAGAGATCGTGCACTCGCAGAACGGTCTGCTCACGACGCTCGGCTACAAGCTCGGCGACGCGAAGCCGCACTACGCGCTCGAGGGATCGATCGCGGTCACGGGCTCGCTCGTGCAGTGGCTGCGCGACAGCCTCGGCCTCATCAAGACGTCGGAGGAGGTCGAGACGCTCGCGGCGACGGTCGAGGACAATGGCGGGGCGTACTTCGTGCCCGCGTTCTCGGGCCTCTTCGCGCCGTATTGGCGGTCGGATGCTCGTGGTGCGCTCGTGGGCCTGACCCGGTTCGTCAACAGGGGCCACATCGCGCGGGCCGCCCTCGAGGCGACGGCGTTCCAGACCCGCGAGGTGCTCGACGCCGTCAATGCCGACTCGGGCGTCGACCTGACCGAGCTGAAGGTCGACGGCGGCATGACCGCAAACGACGGGCTCATGCAGTTCCAGGCCGACCTGCTCGGCGTTCCCGTCGTGCGCCCAGTCGTCTCCGAGACGACGGCGCTGGGCGCCGCCTACGCCGCCGGCCTCGCGACCGGGTTCTGGAAGGACCTCGGCGAGCTCAGCGCCAACTGGCAAGAGGATGCGCGCTGGGAGCCGAACCTCGACGTTGCCGAGCGCGACCGCCTGCTGCGCAACTGGAAGAAGGCCGTCACGAAGACCTTCGACTGGGTCGACGACGACGTGGAGTAGGTGCTGCCTCTCCCATGACGCGGCGGTGCACCGTCCGGAACTCGAGTCCGGGCGGCGCACCGTTTTGCGCGCGTCCGCATCGGACGTCGGTTGCACCCGCGACCAGTTCCCCGGTGAGCCGGCAACGCCGGCGTCTCGAAGGGCGCGCCGCCCAGGAACATCCCCCGCGGCACTGGCAGTTCAGAGTGCTCCTGACGCAGCAGACGCGTATATCCCGTCTCCTGCGTCAGGAGCACTCGAATCGGACAGTAAGCCGCGTAAGTTCCCTCAGGCCAGCTCGCGCGACGCGTCGATGAGCCACCGCACGAGGTGCTCGGCGAACGACGCCCGCGGCAGCAACAGGTACCGCTCCGGCTCGGTACGCCACAGCACCACTGGGATGCGCCCGACCTCCGTCACGAAGGCCGAGCCCGCCGGCATCGCCCGATCGTGCAGGTCGAGCGCGCAACCCTTCGCGAGCACTGCGCGCGCGCCGGGCCCCAGCAGCTCGATCGTCGTTCGGTTCGCTGACACGTCGATCGCATCAGCGGCCGGATGCGCCGCGATCGCCGCCGAGAGAGCGACAAGATCAGTGCGCGGTTCCGGCTCGTAGTGCACGAACTCGTCGGGCCCGAGCCACAGGATGCTCCCCGTCTCCGAGTGCGCGACCGCGCCGACGCGCGCGGGCAGCGGAGCCGCGAGCGCGTCCTCCAGGGCGGTGGCACCCGGCGTGCCCGGCACGGCCCGCAACGCGGTCATGCCGGCGAACGGCAGCTCGCGGATCGTGACGCCGCGCGCGCCGTCGACGTCGGCGACCCGCATCTCGTGGGCAAGGTGAGCGGCCGGGCCGATCCGGTCGGGCAGGTCGTCGGGCACGCGAGCCTCGCCGATCACCCCAGGCGCGCCCAACTCCGCACCATGCGCATCCGGAACCCCGTCGCGACGCGCATTCTCAGGGTCGACGAACGTGGGCGACACGAGCTCGACGTCGCAGACGCGCCCCTCGTCGAACACCTGCAGGCGCCCGCCGATGCGGTCGCGGCCGCCGCTCACGAGCGCGAGCCCGAAGCGGTGGCCGAGCGCGGCGCTCGCGTAGGCGGAGGTGACGTGCCCCTGCATGGCGATCGGCGCATCCGCCGAAATCGCCGCCGCGTCGATGGCGACGGCCGCGTCCACGAGCTGCGCGCCTTCGGCAAGGGCGTCCTCGGCCCCGCCGCCCGCCACGGGAACAACGCCCACGAGTTGCCGGCGATCGGGCCGCTGCGCGTCGGCGCGCGCGTACGAACGCTTGCCGATGAAGTCGCCTGCGTCGCCGTGAACCATCCAGCCGAGCCCGGCGTCGTATGGCGTGACCGTTCCGTCGGTGTCTTGCCCGACGATGATGAAGCCCTTCTCGGCGCGCAGCACGTGCATGGTCTCGGTGCCGTAGGGCGTGAGCTCGTCGCCGCCGAGTGCGTCGGCACCGGCAGCTGCGACGAGCTCCCACGCGTGCCGACCGTGCCAGGCGGGCACGCTCAGCTCGAACGACAGCTCGCCCGAGAACGACACGCGCGCGAGTCGCGCGGCGACGCCGGTCGACGTCTCGGCCTGGCGGACCGACATGAACGGGAACGCGCTCGCCGACGCGTCGACGCCCGGGAACACGCGCGCGACTATCTCGCGCGACCGAGGTCCGGCGACCACGATCGTCGACCACTGCTCGGTCACCGACGTGCAGGTCACATCGAGGGTCGGCCACTCGGTCTGCAGCCACTCGTCGACCCAGTCGAGCACGCCAGCGGCCCCGCCAGTCGTGGTCGTCACGAGGAACCGGTCGTCGGCGAGCCGGAAGGTCACGCCGTCGTCGAAGATCATGCCGTCGGCGTGGCACATGAGGTGGTATCGAGCGCGGCCGACGCGCAACGTCGAGAGCGTGTTCGTGACGATGCGGTCGAGGAACAAACCAGCGTCGGCCCCGCGCACCTCGATCTTGCCGAGAGTCGACGCGTCCATGAAGCCGGCCGACGAGCGCACGGCCGCGCACTCGCGGAGCACGGCGCCCTCCATCGACTCGCCGGGCCGCGGGTAGTACCAGGGGCGCTTCCATTGCCCGACGTCCTCGAACGCCGCCCCGCGCTCGACGTGCCAGTCGTGCATCGCCGTGCGCCTGGCCGGGTCGAACAGTTCGCCCCGCTCGCGTCCCGCGATCGCCGCGAACGACACGGGCGCGACGGGGGCGCGGAAGGTCGTCAGCCCGACGCCGGGAGGCCCGGCTGTCTCGAGCATCCGCGCCATGACGCCCGCGAGCGCGAGCCCGCTCGTTCGGCCCTGATCGTGCGCGGTGCCGATCGACGTGTAGCGCTTGAGGTGCTCGACGCTGCGCATGCCCGCGCCGACGCCCCGCGCGATGTCGGCCACGGTGCGGTCGCGCTGCAGGACGACGAAGTGCTCGCGCCAGGTCGATGGGTCGGCCGGGTCTGTGCTCAACCTGTCGGACGCGCCGTCGCCGCCGCCCGTCTCGGCCGCCGCGCCCGACTGGTCTGCCGCACCCGATTCACCGGATGCTCCCCCAGACTCCGCCGCCGCGTCACCACCCAGCGGTGGCACGAGCCACTGCGGCGCATTCGGCGCGACGCGCTCGGGGTCGGCCCTCGGCGCGGCGATGCTACCGCGCGGCGCGAAGCCGACGGCGCGTGTCGCCGCGTCGCCGGCCGCCGTGCCCGCGCCGAGCGCGCCT
>JBQDJW010000357.1:0-4102 GCA_052086425.1 Pseudoclavibacter sp.
GCCTCGTCGTCACGCGATCGCCCGCGGAGGTCGGCGGGCGCGACGCCGGGGTGACGCTGCTGATCCAGAATCGCACCGAGCTGGTCCGCGCCATCGCCGACCTGGATGCGCAGACGGCGCGCGCAGACGCGATGCGGCGCGAGACGCACGAGTTCGAGAACCGCATGCACGTGGTCGGCGGCCTGCTCGGCATGGGCGAGGTCGACGAGGCGGCGCGGCTGCTCGAGACGTTCCCGGCGGCGGCGCGCCCGGGTGCCCGCGACGATCTCGCCAGCGTCGGCCCGCCCGTGCTCGCGGCCCTGCTCGAGGCGCGCATGGCGGCGGCCTCACGCCAGGGCGTCGAGGTGAGGCTCGCGGGCGACACCGCTGTCGACCGGTCGTGCGTGTTCGACGCCGAGTCGGTCACGGTCATCGGCAACCTGCTGTCGAACGCCGTCGAGGCGGCCGAGGCCCTCGTCGAGGTCTACCTGTCTGGCGACGAGGCCGGGCTCGAGGCCCGGGTCGAGGACGACGGGCCAGGGGTCCCGCCCGCCGACCGCGAGCGGATCTTCCGCGAGGGCGTCTCGACCAAGCCGGACACCGAGGCGGGTCGCGGCGTCGGCCTGCACCTCGTCGCCGAGATCGTGGCGCGCCGCGGCGGCACGATCGACGTCGACGACGCCGAGAACGGCGGGGCCGCGTTCGACGTGTGGCTGCCGGCAGCATCCGCCCCCGGATCCCTGAGCCCGTCGAAGGTCCCGGCACCAGGACTCGGCGCACCCGACGCACCCGCCGACCCCGGCGCATCCGGTACCGTCGGCCCGGGCGATGGCGAGGAGGGAGGCGCGTGACGACGGACACGAACGAGCGCATCGGCGTCGTGATCGTCGAGGACGACGACGCGGTCGCCTCGCTGCACCGGCGCTACCTCGAGGCCATGCCGGAGTTCGCGGTGCTCGGACGGGCAGCAGGCGCCACCCCCGCCCTCGAATTGCTCGACCGCGAGCGCCCGGACCTCGTGCTGCTCGACCTGCACCTCGGCGACGGCAACGGCATCGACCTGCTGCGTCGGCTGCGGTCGCTGCGTCCTGACGACTTCGACGTGATCATGATCACGGCCGTGCCAGACCGGCCGGTGGTCGAGCGGGCGATGCGACTCGGCGTCACCGACTACCTGCTCAAGCCGTTCACGCAGCGCGAGTTCGCCAAGCGCCTCGGCGCCTACGCCAAAGCGCGCGGTGCGCGGCTGCGGGCGCCCGCGCACCGGCCGCTGACGCAGGCCGACATCGACGCGCTGCGCGACCCGGCCGGCGACACGCGCGCGACGCCGAAGGGCCTCGCGCCCGCGACGCACGAGGCCGTGTCGCTTGCGCTGCGGGCATCGGGTGCGCCCATGACGGCGAGCGAGATCGGCGCCGAGGTCGGAGTGTCGAGAGTGAGCGCGAGACGGTACCTCGAGCAGCTCGTGCGCGACGGCCACGCGACCTCGCGGCCCCGTTACGGCGAGCCCGGCCGCCCGAACATGGAATACACCTGGGTCGACTGAGGCGGGCGGGCGCCCGATGACCCGCGCTCGAGACATGTCGCCTCGCGGCTACTCCGGCAGCGACGGAGAGCGGCCACTCGCCTTCCATTTGAATCGACTGAGCGGCACCCCCACGCGAAATAGCGGCCTCGGGTGTCGCTGAGTCGATTCAAATGGCAGCCAGGCGGCGCCAACCCCCGCGCCTACGCGACGATGCGCGCGTCGATCAACACGGGGCCGTCGGCCGCGAGCGCCTCGCGGTAGGCGGCGTCGAACTCAGCGCGCGTGCTCACGGTCGAGGCGGGGACTCCGTAGCCGCGCGCGATCTGCGCGAAGTCGATGCCGCCGAGGGTCAGGCCGGGCACGTCTGACGTGCCCATGCGCGCGGCGAAGCCCGCGAGCGCCCCGTACGCCCCGTTGTTGACGATCACGAACACGGTGCGCGTGCCGCGCTGCGCGGCCGTGTAGAGCGCTGTGATGCCGTAGTTGGCCGAGCCGTCGCCGACCGTCGCGACGACCGTGAGCGACGGGTCGGCGATCGACATGCCGACCGCGACTGGCAGCCCGAACCCGAGCCCGCCCGATGCGGGGAAGTGGTACTTGCCCGGCCCGTCGATCGCGATGCGCTCGAGGTAGTCGAGGTCGAGCGTCGTCGTCTCGTTGACGTAGGCGACCGAGTCGTTCACGTTGGCGTTGAGCGCCTCGAGGATCTCAGTGCCCGTCATGCCGTCCGGCGAAGTGCGCGCCGGCGTCAGTGCGCGGCTGCCGCGCTCGCCGCGCCGAACACCGCGGTCGGCGACCGCGCCGGCGAGTGCGATGGCCGCCGGGCCCACCGAGCCGACGATCGCTCTGCCGAACGGTGCCCGCGTGGCCTCGCGCGCATCCTGCGTGATCTGCACCACGCTCGTGCCTGCCGGCAGGTAGTCGCCCGGCTCCCAGCGGTGGTACCGGAACACGGCGGCGCCCAGCACGAGCACGACGTCGTGCCCCTCGAGCCGCTCGCGCACCGACGTGATGCCCGGAACGATGACGCCCTCGTAGTTCGGGTGCGTCGTCGCGAAGGGTGCTCGGGCCGGCGACGGCGCAACATAGACGGATGCGTCGAGCCGCTCGGCAAGCGATGTGACGGCCTCGAAGACGGCCGGGTCGGCGACGGCCGCCGCGTCGACCTGCGGGCCGAGCACGAGGGCGGGCGATGCGGCGCCGTCGAGCGCGTCGGCGAGTTCGCGCAAAAGCTCGCCGGGCAGGGCGCCGGCGACCGTGACGGCGCGACCGGCGAGCAGTGCGTCGTCGTCGAGGGCCGGCTCGCCCCAGTCGTCGAGCGGAACCGACACGTACACGGGTCCGTGCGGCGCAGTTGTCGCCTCGAGCGCTGCCTGGCTCAGCGTGCGCGGCACGTCGGCGGCCGCGAGCGGCTCGTGCGAGTACTTCACGAGCGGGTCCGGCAGCCGACTCGCGTCGGCGCTCGCGAGCATCGTCTCCTGCCCGACCGTGCGCCGCACCTGCTGCCCGGCGAGGATGACCATGGGCACGTGCCCGTAGTGCGCGTTCGTGAGCGCGCCCATGCCGTTGCCTGAGCCCGACGCGGCGTGCAGGTTCACGAGGGCCGGCCTGCCGGTCACGCGCGCGTAGCCCTCGGCCATGCCGACGACGACCTGCTCGTGCAGGCCGAGCACGAAGTCGAAGTCGTCGCCGAGGCCCGCGAGGAACGGCAGCTCGTTCGACCCGGGATTGCCGAACACGGTCGTGAGGCGGTGGGCGCGCAGCACCTCGACGCTCGATTCGAGAACGGTCTTCGACGTCGTCGTCACGGTGATTGCTCCCTCGCTCGCGTGCGGTGCTTCGCGATCCCGAGCCTAGGCACTCCGATGCATCGACTCCAATGCAGTGATATTGCCGATCTCATCGGTGATTTCTATGGATGCTGGAGTCGCGCATCCGGTAATGCCCGCATCGCGTCGGTCGCCCAGGCGGCGAACCACGCGGACGACGCCGAGGGCGGCGTGCTGGCCCGGTGCGCGCGAACCGGGGTGCTGAACTCGTCGAGCGGCAGCGGCCACACGTCGAGGTCGCGCCCGCGGGCCCAGCCGACGGTGATGCCGTGGGGAACGAACGCGACGTGGTCGGACGCCTCGAGGATGGCGGGGATCGCGGCGAATCCCGGCACGAATACGGAACCTTCGGTCGGCTCGGGCAGTGCAGCCTCGACGAGGGTGTGTCCGGTCGAGCCGCGCACGACGACGCGCGGCAGCGCGGCGAGAGCCTCGAGCGTCGGCGCGCCGCCGTCGAGGGCCGCGTCGAGCCTGCCGCGGCGGGCGACGCACGAGTAGCGATCGACTCGCACGGCCGTCGCCCGCACGTCGCCACGCAGTGGGGTCGACGAGACGGCGAGGTCGATGTCGCCGCGCACGAGGTCGACGGGCGCGCGGTCGATGTCGAGCGCGACGACGTCAAGGCTGCAATGCGGAGCCGCGACCGCGAGTCCGGGCACGATCAACGGCAGGAAGCTCGTCTCGCCGAGGTCGGTGAGGGCGATGCGGAACGTGATCCTGGCCGTGAGGGGGTCGAAGACGCGCATGCCGCCGACGGCCCGGTCGG
>JBQDJW010000358.1:0-4086 GCA_052086425.1 Pseudoclavibacter sp.
TGCTGGCCGCCGTCTTCGACGCCGGACGCCAGGCCGACCGGCCGCGCGACCGGTCGCGGCACCGCTCGGGCTGGGAACGCTCGCGCCGAGCGCTCCGCGGCGGGTCGATCGACGATCCGTTCAGCAGCAGGTTCGGGCGAGGCTGATCGTGACGAGCAGCTACTACCGGCGGCTCGGCGACGGCCGCTTCGAGTCGACCGTGCACGCCCAGGGCGCCTGGAATCCCCTCGAGCAGCACCTCGCCGCCGCGACGGGGCTGCTCGTGCACGAACTCCTCGCGATCCCCGGCGGTGAGGGCAAGACCCTCAGCCGCGTCTCGCTCGACGTGCTCGGCATGATTCCGGGCGGCGAGTGCGACGTCGTCACGCGCATCGTGCGCCCCGGGCGGCGGGTCGAGCTCGTCGAGGCCGAGTGGCACGCACGCGGCCGCACGTCGATCGTCGCCCGAGCCTGGCGGCTCGCGCCCGCCGACACGTCAGCGGTCGCGGGTATCGAGGATGCGCGCCTCACGCCACCAGAGGACGTCGCCCCGGCCGACCTCATGGCACCGTGGGAAGGCGGTTTCGTGAAGTCGCTCGAATATCGACCGCTGCCCGGCCGCAGGCCTGGCGCCGGCACGTTCTGGGTGCGCAGCCGTATCGACGAGCTCGTCGAGGAGGAGCCGGCAGCGCCCCTCGCCCGCCTGATGGGCATGGTCGACGTGGCGAACGGGCTCTCGCCGCGCGTCGCACCCGACAGCGAGTACAGCTTCCCGAACGTCGACCTGCAGCTGCACCTGCACCGGCAGCCCTCGGGCCGATTCCTCGGAATCGAGCTGCGGCAGCAGTACGGGTCCGACGGTGTGGGGCTCACGTCGAGCGTGCTGCACGACGAGGACGGGCCGTTCGGCCGCTCCGAGCAAATCCTGCTGGTGCGGCCCGGCGGGCACTGACGCGCCCTCCCGTCCCGATCCCGCGCATTCGGAACGATGCGAGGAGCTCGGGTCTCGGCGCCACGGCAGTCAATGCCCCGGCGTTCGGCCCTCGCCGCTACGACCTCACGTACAGCACGCCGGTCTGGCCGTTCCAGATGCGGTCTTCGCCCGGCACATCCGTGACCGTCGCGTAGTCGGGCAGCGCGATCTCGATGCCGGCAGGGCAATAGAGCCCGATCGGGGCCTCTGCGTAGTAGTAGTCGGTGCACCCCTCCTGCGCCGCCTGCCCCGACTCCTCGACCTCGTACTCCCAACCGTCCTCGAAGTACACCGTCGGATACGCCACCTCGAGGCACTCGCCCGGCGTCGGGCTGTCGGGCGTCGCGCACCAGGTGCCGTCGAGCGGGTGCCCCGCGGGCGCGGTCGTCTCGGCAGCCTCCGACTCGGTCGGTGCGGGTGTCGACGTCTCGGTCGTGGCATCGGTCGGCGTCTCGGTCGGTGAGGCCGTCGCCGGCGCGGTCTCTGCCGTGGATTCCTCGGGTGCCGAGGCGCCGCATCCGGCAAGCAGCAGTGCCGCCGCGGATGCGACGCTCGCCGCCCCGAGGATGCGCGCGCGGACCGTGAGGCGCGGTGCGTGTCGTGTCATGGTCGTTCCCCCCTTGTTCCAGGCGCGGCCGTGCCGCGCACCTTCGCTGTCACACGGTGTCGAAGCTCAAGTCGCCCAGCTCGAGCGGCTCGAAGAGCGCCGCGACCCCCGCGGGGTCGACCGCGTCGAGGGTCGCAGGGTTCCAGATCGGCGAGCGGTCCTTGTCGATGAGCTGCGCCCGAACGCCCTCGGCGAAGTCGGGAGCGAGAACCATGCGCAGCATGAGCCGGTACTCGTTCACGAGCGCGGCCTCGAGGTCGGGCAAGGCGTGTGCGCGGAGGATCGCCTCGAACGTCACGGCGAGCGAGCGCGGTGCGCGGGTCGCGATCGTGTCGCGCGCGGCAGCAGCAGCCGCCGACCCCGCGGCAGCGGCATCCGAGATCGCGGCGATGGCCCGCTCGACGCTCGTCGCCTCGTCGAGGCGATCGGTCCATCCGGTTTCGCCATCGAACGCGCCTTTCGGTGCCGAATCGCGCACCTGCGCGATGGCGTCGTCGGCGGACTCGGTCTCGAGCAGCGTCAACAGGCGCTCGAGCCGGTCTCGCGGAACGAACGCGTCGGCGAAGCCCGCGCGGATCGCGTCGCCCGACCCAACCGCCGTGCCGGTCAGCGCCATCAGCATGCCGAGGCCGCTCGGCGCGCGCGCGAGCAGCCAGGTTCCGCCGACGTCGGGAAAGATGCCGATGCCGGTCTCTGGCATGCCGACGCGCGAGCCCTCCGTCACGACGCGGTGCGAGCCGTGCCCAGACACTCCGACGCCCCCGCCGAGCACAATGCCGTCCATGAGGGCGACATAGGGCTTCGAACAGCGCGCGATTGCCCGATTGAGCTCGTACTCGTCGCGGAAGAACGCCGACGCCGCTGCTTCGGCTGCCGCAGGGTCGGTGCGCACCAGCGTCGCGAGGTGCGCGACGTCGCCGCCCGCGCACAGGCCGCGCTCGCCGGCGCCGCGAACGGCGATGGTGCGGATGCTCTCCTCGCGTTCCAGCGCCGCGAGCGCCCGGGCCATGGTCACCACCATGTCGTGGCTCAGGGCGTTGATCTGGCGCGGACGGTTGAGCGTTATGAGGCCGAGCGCGCCCCGCTGGTCGACGAGGACCGTCTCGCTGCCGAGCGCGGCGATGTCCGTGGGGGCGGCGCTGTCGTCGAGGGTGGCGCTGTCGGCGGCGGGCGGTTCGCCGACGCTCTGAGTCGGCAGCGGGTGCTGCGACGTCTCGCCGGTCTCTGCACGCTCGTCGGGCTCGTCATTCCGTGCGGGCTCGGCGGTCACGCGTCCTCCCTTGGCACGAAGCGGGCGACGCACTCGACGTGATGCGTGTTGGGGAAGAGGTCGAGGGCGCGCAGGGCGTCGAGCGAGTAGCCCGACTCGCGCAGCGTGCGGGTGTCGCGGGCGAGCGCGACGGGGTCGCAGGCGACGTAGATGATCTGCGCGGGCTCGAACGCGGCGATCGCATCCGTGACCTCGCGGCCCGCGCCGGACCGGGGCGGGTCGAGCAGGATCGTGCCCGCGCGCAGATCGGCCCGGTCGGCTGCGGTCACTTCGCGCTCGAGATCGCGCAGGTAGCGGTCGACGCGTGCCGTGACGGCGGTCGGCCCCCGCCACGGCGCCAGATTTCGCACGGCGTGTCCGGTGGCACGGGATGCGGCCTCGACCGTTTCGACGTACGTCGCGCCCGCGTTCGCGAACATGGCGGCGAAGAGACCGACGCCGCCGTACAGGTCGAGGTGCTGCGCCTGCGGGTCGAGCCCGTCGCGAGCGACATCGAGCACCGTGTCGGCGAGCGCCGTCGCGGCGTGCCGGTGAACCTGCCAGAATCCGTCTTCGTCGACCTCGAAGTCGATACCCAGCACGCGCTCCCGGATCATGCCTGCCCGGCGCGGCCGCGGGCCGTGATCGAGCCGCACGCGCAGGCTCGCCTCCGCTTCGGATGGCGCGACGAGGTCGATGCGGCCGGGGCCGGTTGGCGCGGCGGAGCCGGATCGGTCGCGACCGGATTTGTCGTGCGTCGGCAGCACGCCGTCGAGCGGTGCGATGCGTTCGAGCTCGGAGGTCGCGAGCGGCAGGCTCGCCACGTGGATCACGCGGCGCGAGCGCGCCGCGTAGGGACCGACATTGCCGTCGTCGTCGATGTGCAGCGTGACACGCGTGCGCCAGCCGGTGCCGCGCGCGTCGTCGTCGCCCGGCATCGCCTCGACCTCGAGCGCGCCGAGGTCGACCCGGTCGGCACCCGAGCGGTCGGAACTTTCTGCGCGGTCGGCGGGGCCGCCGGGGCGCTCGACGCCCCCACGCTCGCCGCCCCCTTCGACGCCGCCGAAGCGCTGCATTGCGTCGACGATGACCTCGGCCTTGAGCGTGCGCTGATGTGCGAGCTCGATGTGCCCCAGCTCGGCGCCACCCGCGCGCTCCTCTGGGTCGCGCGCGATGCCTGCCTCCGGCCAGACGTGTTCGGCGCGGTGCTCGCTCGTTTCGATCGCATCGAGCGCTACTGCGCGCGAGAACGACGACTTCGACTCGGTGATGCGCACC
>JBQDJW010000359.1:0-3105 GCA_052086425.1 Pseudoclavibacter sp.
GCGGCCGGCGCGCCTCGCGCGCGCGGTCCTCGCGTTCGCGGCGCAGCGCATCCTGTGCCTCGCCGTAGGTGCGCGGGGGCGCTGCCGGCTCCTGGTCGGCGGCATCGGGAACGTCGGGACTCCCGGTCTCGCCCTGCGCACCATTCGCACCCGGCTGAACCGCCGCATCCGGTGCCCCTGCCCCAGCGGCAGAAGCCGACGGATTCGCGGCGGAAACGGGCGCGCGCTCAACTGGCGCGTGCCCCGCGGCCTGCTGGACCGCTGAAGGGTGCGCCGGCGCCGAATGCCCGACCACAGGCTGCTGCGCCGCCCCGAGCCCCTGCCCGAGCGTTCCAAGGGCCTGCCGCGCGCGGCCCGCGAGCTGCGGCGAGACGACGACGTCGAAGTGCGCGGCCAGCACCTGCATGACCGACGTGAACTCCTTCTTGCGCGGGTTCATGATGTGGGTCAGAAGACTCCAGATCACGCTGAACCCGATCGCGACCATGACGACGGGCAACAGGGTCGCGAGGCCCGCCTCCGGGGTCAGGATCATGACGAGCAGTCCGACGAAGATGCCGAGCACGATGCCGGAGAGCAGACCGTTGAGGGCCGCCCTCCCGGCGTTCATCTTGCCGGTCACGCGTTCAACGCTCTTGAGGTTGCTGCCGACGATCGTGATCTCGCCGAGCGGGAAGTCGGCGCGGGCGAGCTGGTCCACCGCCGCCTGGGCGCGCTCGTACGTCCCGAACGACCCAACCACCTCGCCGGTGGGGATCGTCGGGAATCGTGCTGCGTTTCGCTGTGCCGGCGACGTCATGGCCCCAGTGTTCCACCCGCACCCTCGCAGTCGCGGGGCATTCACCGAAATCGGGCGAATGTTCCCGCATGGCGCACCCGCGCGGGGAGGCCAGTGCAGATACTCCGGGCTACTAGCATGACCCCGTGAGCGTCTCAAAAGCCTTCGTCGCGCGACTTGCCGGCCTCGCCGTCTTCGACACCGACGGCGACCGCGTCGGCCGCGTTCGCGATGTCGTCGTGCAGACGCGCTCTGAGCACGACCCGCGCGTCAACGGCTTCGTCGTCGAGATGCCCGGCCTCAAGCCGCACTCGTTCGCCCCCATCGCCATGCTCCAATCGATCGGCGCAGGCCAGCTCATCGTCAACGGCGAAATCGACGGTCGCCCGTTCGAGCAGAAGGGCGGCGAGCTGCGCGTGCTCGCCGATCTGCTCGACAGCACCGTGACGATGGTCGACGACGACGCGACTGGAACCCTCGAAGACGTCGCCATCGAGCGCGACGAGGCGGGGCAGTGGAACCTCCACCAGCTCTTCGTCCGACTGCCGAGAGTCGGTGGGTCCCTCTTCGGCAAGGGGCCGTCGAAGTACCTCGCGTGGGATGAGGTCGTGCTCGACCTCGACGACGACGACGACCGCGGCCAGGCGAGCGCCTTCCTCACGTCGACGTCCGAGCTCAAGCCGTCGGACCTCGCGGCCGAGCTGCTCGAGCTGCCTGAGGACCGGATGCTCGAGATCGTCGGCGACATGCCGGACGACCGCCTCGCGGATGCGCTCGAGGAGATGCACGAGGACGACCAGGTCCGCATCATCACGCACCTGCACGTCGAACACGCCGCCGACATCCTCGACCACATGCAGCCAGACGACGCGGCCGACCTCGTCGCGCGCCTCGACACCGACTTCGCCGAGGCGCTGCTCGCCCGCATGGAGCCGGACGAGGCCGACGACGTGCGCATGCTCCTGACCTACGCGCCCGACACCGCCGGCGGACTCATGACGACCGACGCGATCATCTGCTCGGCCGACACCACGGTCGCCGAAGCCCTCGTGCGCATCCGGCAGAAGGACATCTCGACGGCGCTCGCGACGACGGTATTCGTCACCGTCTCCCCCTACGAGCCGCCGACCGGCCGCTACCTCGGGGTCGTGCACTTCCAGCGCCTGCTGCGGTATCCCCCGCACGAGCAGCTCTCGACGATTCTCGACACCGAGACCGAGGCCGTGCACTGGACGACGAGCGACGCCGAGGTGGCGCGCGTGCTCGCGAGCTACGACCTCGTGGCGCTGCCCGTCGTCGACGCCGAGCACCGACTCGTCGGCGTCATCACGATCGACGACGTGCTCGACGACCTCCTGCCAGAGGACTGGCGCTCCCGCGACAACGAGGGCGACATCGTGCCGGCGCGCTCGGCGGCCAGGCGTGCACGCCGCGCGCAGACCGAACCCGTCGCGACCGACCGCGGGCGGAGGCGGGGACGTGGCTGAGCGCGACGCCGGTCGCGACGCCGACCTCGCGACGCCGAAGCGAGAGGGCCGACGCTGGTGGCGGTTCGGCGGCCGCTCGTCGGGGGCATCAGGGCGCGACGATCGCGGCTCGCAGCGGCGTCAGCTCGACGCCGATGCGGAGGAGCGCAAGATCGAGCGCGAGTCGAAAGACCGCCTCGGCCGACTCATGGAGGCGTTCGCGCGCAGCATGGGTACGCCGGCGTTCCTCATCGCGCTCACGATCTTCTGCGTGGCGTGGTTGGTGTGGAACACGATGGCACCGGAGTCGCTGCGCTTCGACTCGGTCGCGCTCGGGTTCACGGCGCTCACGCTCATGCTCTCGCTGCAGGCCTCGTACGCGGCCCCGATGCTGCTGCTCGCCCAGAATCGGCAAGACGACCGCGACCGCGTGCAGATCGAGCAGGATCGGCAGCGCGCCGAGCGCAACACCGCCGACCTCGAGTACCTGGCGCGCGAGATCGTGGCGCTCCGGATGGTCGTGGCCGACATGGCCTCGAAGGACTTCATCCGCGCAGAACTCCGCGGCCTGCTCGAAGATCTCGAAGAGCTCGACGCCGCGGACGATGACGACGACGAGCCCGCGACGAAGCGAAGCGACGCGAGCGAACGGGCCGCGCGGGCAGAGCGGGTGCTCCGCCAGCGGGCCGCGATCCGGCGCGCGCACGCGGCAGAGGGCGGCGAATTCCGCGAACGCGACGAGAGCGAACGGCGCCGCCGGGCGAAGGTGCGGCGCGAGGCCGAGGCGAACACCGGGCTCATCGCGACGATCGGGCACGAGGTGGCCGCGAAGCTCGCCGGGAAGTCCGGGAACGACTCCGG
>JBQDJW010000359.1:3115-4055 GCA_052086425.1 Pseudoclavibacter sp.
GTGCACCCGACGCCGCACCGGATTCGGCGCACCCCGGAGGCTCGGCCGGCTCAGCGACCCCGGCCGGCTCCGAGGCTTCGACGCCTGGCGCCACTCCTGAGGGGTCGCCGTCGCCCGACCGGCGCGGCGCCGACCAGGGCAGCGAGGGAGAACCCGCCGACGACGAGCAGGGCGCCGACGCCACCGAGAGCGACCAGCCGGGCACCGGGGGGCCGCGTGGCTGACGCGGCCGACGAGGCGACCGACCCGATGGCCGAAGACGACGCAGCCGCGCGAACGAGCATCCTGACCGCCCTTGGCAGCGTCATCGACCCCGAGATCCGAAAGCCCATCACCGAGCTCGGCATGATCGAGCGCGTCGTGGCGAGCGACGACCCGCTCGAGCCCGTCGACGTCGAGCTGCGACTCACAATCGTCGGATGCCCGGCCGCGTCTCGCATCGAGGCCGACGTTCGAGCCGCGATCGAGGGGGCGATCGGCGAGCGCGCCTACAGCCTCGACATCGGCGTCATGACGCCGAAGCAGCGCGCCGAGATGCGCGAGCAGCTGCGCCCGGGCGGGCCGCGCCGGATTCCGTTCGGCCCTGAATCGCTGACCCGCGTCGTCGCCGTGACGAGTGGCAAGGGCGGCGTCGGCAAGTCGACTGTGACCGCGAACCTGGCGGCAGCGATGGCGGCCGATGGCCTGTCGGTCGGAATCGTCGACGCCGACGTGCACGGCTACTCGATCCCGGCACTCATGGGTCTCGCCGGCCCGAATGGCGTCGGCGACGCCGGCACGACCGTGCCGACCAGGCTCGACGACATGATTCTGCCGCCCCTCGCGCACGGCGTGAAGGTCATCTCGATCGGCATGTTCCTGAGCGACGGCGAGGACGTCGTCGCGTGGCGAGGCCCGATGCTCCACCGCACGATCGAGCAGTTTTTGCGCGACGTGTTCT
>JBQDJW010000360.1:0-4051 GCA_052086425.1 Pseudoclavibacter sp.
AAATCTGTTGAGCATGCCGAGGTCGAGCTCGACGGCGTCGATGAGCAGAGCCGCGGCGCGGCCGAGGAGTCGTTTGTCGAACGAGCGATCGCGCGACAGGATCGGCTCCGCCATGTTCTCGGCGATCGTGAGGTCGTTCCGCAGTTCATCGCCGCTGCCCTGCGCGAGATAGCCGATGTCGAGCGAAACGCGCCGGCGCTCGATGCGCGACGGGTGACGCAGGTCGAGGTCGGCGACGCGCAGCGATCCGCCGGAGATGTACGGCCAGGCGTCGCGCCCGCCGAGTCCGCGTCCCGAGAGCACGCGCCCGAGGGCGGTCTTGCCGGAGCCGGCCGTGCCGACGACCCCGAGCACCGAGCCGCGCTCGACCGTGAAGGTCGCGCCCGAGAGCGCGTCGTGGCGGATTCCCGCCGCGCGTTCGACGTACGAGATCGACAGGTCGTCTGCGACGATGGCGGCTGACCGCTGCGGGGCCGTCGTTGCGCTCCCAGGTGCACCCTGCTCTGTCGTCGTCACTGGCCCTCCGTGTCGTTCGCGTGCTGTTCATGGTAGCCGTGCGGCGCCTGAGTCGTGCCCGGGCCCGGTGCCGGGCGGCGGCGCACGTCGGCCTCCACATCGGCCTCCACATCGGCCTCCACATCGGCCTCGCGCAGGTGCTTCCGCAGCTGGCGCAGCAGCACGTCGACCGGCAGCGTTCGCACGCGTCGCGGCGCAAGCCGGTAGACGGGCAGCACGAGCGCGAGGGTGAGTTCGACCGCGAACCTATGCCGCCTGCCCCAGCGCCGCTCGAATTGGTGCCGGATGCGCCCAGGCAGCATCGAGAGACCGATCAGCCATGCGAGCGGCAGCGCGGCGCGAAGCCACGGGGGCGCCGCGCGCGGCCGCCGGAGCAGCGCGAACGACGTGCGCGCATCGTCGCCGACGACGGCACCGGCCACGACGCCGTCGAACCACGCGTCGAAGGCGCCGATCGACGCCGGCCACCTCGCCTGATCGACGCTCAGCGCCGTGCCGACGGGCGCGAAGCCTCGCAGCAGCCGCTCCTCGTCGTCGGCCGTGAGCCTCCCGAACGCGCGGCGATGCATCGCCCGAGCCGCCCAGAACAGCGTCGCCGCGACCCACAGCTGCGCGTCCGGATCGTTCGCGTCGTAGGCGATCTGCGCATCCGGACCCTCGTCGCGCACGGGTGCGTGGGCGGCCTCGACGTATCGCGCGGCGGCACGCGCGTCGTTCTCATTGCCGTGCACAACCGCCGTGACATAGGTCAGCGTGTGGAGGAGCCGCCTCGTCGGCGCCCCGGCGAAGTCGCTGTGCCGCGCGACGCCGCGTGCGACACGCGGGTCGGCGAGCTGCAGGAGGATCGCGCAGGCGCCGCCGGCGACCACGATGCCCTCTGCCGTCACCCGGCGCGTCAGCCGCGCATCCGCGTCGTCGATCGCCTGGCGCGCCCCGGCCGCGGCGTCGCCGCCGGCCCGTGCGCCTTCCGCCGATTCGGGGACGACCTGCGCGCGCGACCGCGATTGGTCACTCCTCACGCAGCGCCCGCTTCTCCTGCTCGATCTCGACGAGCGCGCGCTGCAGTTCACGCGCCCGCTCGGGGTCGGCCGCGTGGTCGGTGCGCTGCAGCGCACCGAGCAGCTCGGCCTTTCGGCGCAGCAGGTCGCGCTCGATGAGCGACGAGCCGATCGCACGCACGTACCCTGCGACTCGCTCGGGCTCGTCGCCGATCGGCAGTGGCGACATGGCGAGCTCGCTCACCAAGCTCGCGAATTCGCGCGGAACCTCCTCCGACACGATGGCGATCCAACGATTCGTCCCCATCGCCTGCCGCGAGGCGGCGACCCCGTCGCGCACCGTCGCGAGCGTCGCATCCGAGAGCTCGCAGGCGAGGATGCGCTCGAACATCGCGGGGTCGAGCGCCTGCGGGTGCTGAAGCAACGCCATGACCACCTGGGTCTCGAGCCTGGTCACCGGATCGGTCCCGAGGTCGCGCATCCGCACCGATGGCAGCGCGAAGTCGTCCATCGGGTCGTGCGCGGCCGCGGCCGAGCCCGCAGGCCCATGGCCGCGGAGCGAACCGCCGGGCGCCCCGTGGGAATCGTCGGGTGGCGGGGTGCCGTTCGGGTCCGGCGGCGGGTCGCCGATCCAACCGTCGGATGCGCGGCGCGGCTGGGCGCGTCCGGCCCCATGTCCGCCGGTGGCGGCATGCGAGCCGTCTCCGCCTCCTCCGCGCGGACCGGCTCCCCGGCCTCCGCCGGGCGCCTGACGCCCGCCCCCGCGGCCGGCCTGGGCGACGGCGCGCTCGACCATGGGCAGGTCCATGCCGAGCCACCGCGCCAACTGCCTGCTGTACTCGGGGCGAACGGCCGGGTCGCGGATCCCGGCGACGACCGGCGCGGCCTGCCGCAGGGCCGCGACGCGCCCCTCGACCGTGTCGATGTCGTGCCCATCGAGCTGCCGCCTGATGACGAACTCGTACATCGGCACCGCACCGTCGACGAGGTCCCGCACAGCGCCGTCGCCCCGCTGCAGGCGCAGGTCGCACGGGTCGAGCCCGTCGGGCGCGACGGCAACGAACGTCTGCGCGACGAAGCGGCGCTCCTCTTCGAACGCCTTCATAGCGGCCTTTTGACCGGCCTCGTCCGGGTCGAAGGTGAAGATGACGCGGCCGTTGCCCGACTCGTCGTCGAGGATGCGCCGCAGCACCTTGATGTGATCGACGCCGAACGCGGTTCCGCACGTCGCGACGGCGATCGGCACCCCGGCCAAGTGCGCCGCCATGACGTCGGTGTACCCCTCGACGATCACGACGCGGCGCTCCCGCGCGATCTGGCGCTTCGCAAGGTCGAGCCCGTAGAGCACCTGCTGTTTGTGGTAAACGGGCGTCTCGGACGTGTTGAGGTACTTCGGCCCTTGATCGTCGTCGAGCAGCTTCCGCGCTCCGAACCCGACGGTCTGGCCGGTCGTGTCGCGGATCGGCCACACAACGCGTCCGCGGAACCGGTCGTAGCTCGAGCCCCGGTCGCCGACCGACACGAGCCCGGCGTCGCGGAGCTCCTGATCCGTGTAGCCCTGACCGATGAGGTGCGATTTCAGGGAGTCCCACGACTTCGGGGCGTAGCCAACGCCGAACTGTTCAGCGGCGGCGCCGTCGAACCCTCGCCCGCCGAGGAACTGTTGGGCGGGCGCCGCGTCGGCGGTCGCGAGCTGCGCGCGGAAGAACTCCTCGGCCGAGCGGTTCGCCTGCAACAGCCGGATGCGGCGGGATCCGTCCGGCGCCGAGCCTCCGTCCTCGTACGTGAGGGTGAAGTTCAGGCGGGCCGCGAGCCGCTCGACGGCCTCGGTGAACGTGATGTGGTCGATCTTCTGCAGGAACGAGTAGACGTCGCCAGATTCGCCGCACCCGAAGCAGTGGAAGTGCCCGAGGGCCGGCCGGATGTTGAACGACGGTGTGCGTTCGTCATGGAAGGGGCACAGGCCCTTCATCGACCCGGTTCCGGCGTTTCGCAGCGTGACGTAGTCGCCGACCACCTCGGCGAGATTCGTCCGGCTGCGCACCTCTTCGATGTCGGTTTTCCGGATGCGCGCCATGCGCGAATCCTAATCCTCCGCGAGCCTCATCGTGGTCGAGCGGCGTCGGGCGCGTGTCGAGGCGGGCGCGCGTGGGGCGCGCTCGAGACCCCTCGTTCTGCCGACTACACGACCTGCAATGTCGGAGCGCCCGTCATGCGCCCGTACCAGGCGATGGCCGACTGGTCGGTGAGGCTCGCGACCTGGTCGACGATCACCCGTCGCCGCGCCGCGTCGTCGGCCGCCGCGCCGAATGCGCCCGCGAACTGCACCTCGAGCGCGCTGCTGCCCCGTTGCCACAGCAGGTCGGCGAGCTCGATCAGCAGCTCGCGCTGGTTCGCGTAGAGAGGCTGGCGTCCGTCGTGCGACAGGACGAAGCCCGCGACGATTCCCTTGAGCATGGCGATCACTGAGCGGATCTCGCGAGGTACGACGACCTCGGCGCGGTACCGGATCAGCGACTCGCCCGGATACGCGTCCC
>JBQDJW010000361.1:0-4044 GCA_052086425.1 Pseudoclavibacter sp.
ACTACGAGGAGTTCGGCACCCGCGGGCACGTCGACATCGTCGCGACGCTCGTCGCCCCAGGCCGCGTGCTGCTGCACGAGCAGCGCGACCCCGCGCATCCCGACCACGCCGTGACCCGCGACCTGAAGGCGTTCCTCGCCGAGCAGACCGACGCTCATGGCCGCTCGCTCGAAATCGTCGACCTGCCGGCGCCCGCCGCGCTGCGCGACGACGAGGGTTTCGTCGACTTCAGCTACGTCAACCACCTCGTCGTCAACGGCGGCGTCGTCGCCTGCGGATTCGGCGAGGCCGAAGCCGACGCCCGCGCCCGCGACGTGCTCGCGGCCGCGTACCCCGGCCGAGAGGTGCGCACCGTCGACGCCCGCGAGATCTTCGCCCGCGGCGGCGGCATCCACTGCATCACGCAGCAGCAGCCCCTCACGCCCGCGCAGCTCGCGACGCAGGCAGCCGCAACCACCACGACGCAGCAGGGAACGACCGCATGATCGAGGTGCACGAGGCGTCGATCGCCGAGCTCCGCGCCGCGCTCGACCAGGGCCGCGCGACCGCCATCGAACTTGCGCAGGCGTACCTGCGCCGAATCGAGGCCTACGACGCACCGGACTCCGACACGAAACTCAACGCGGTCGTCGTCCCGAACCCGGCCGCACTCGACGAGGCGGCGGCGTCCGATGCCCGCCGCGCCGCCGGCGAAACGCTCGGGCCCCTCGATGGCATCCCCTACACGGCGAAGGACAGCTACCTCGTTCGAGGCCTCACCGCGGCGGCCGGCAGCCCGGCCTTCGCAGAACTCGTCGCGCAGCGCGACGCCTTCACGGTCGAGCGCCTCCGCTCGGCCGGCGCGATCTGCCTTGGCCTCACGAACATGCCGCCGATGGCCAACGGCGGCATGCAGCGCGGCGTCTATGGCCGCGCCGAGAGCCCGTACAACGCCGAGTACCTCACGTCTGCGTTCGCCTCGGGCTCGTCGAACGGCTCAGGCACCTCGACCACCGCGAGCTTCGCGGCGTTCGGGCTGAGCGAGGAGACCTGGTCGAGCGGGCGGGCCCCCGCATCGTGCAACGCGCTGTGCGCCTACACCCCGTCGCGCGGCGTCATCTCGGTGCGCGGCAACTGGCCGCTCGTGCCGACCATGGATGTGGTCGTCCCGACCGCTCGCACCATGGCCGACCTGCTCGAGGTGCTCGACGTGGTCGTCGCAGACGACGCCGAGACGCGCGGCGACTTCTGGCGCGTGCAGCCGTGGGTCGACATCCCGGCCGCGAGCACGGTGCGCCCGCCCTCGTACCCGGCCCTCGCGCCCGCGAGCCCGACGGCCGCCGGCGAAGCGCTGCGCGGCACGCGCTTCGGCGTGCCCCGCATGTACATCAACGCGGACGACGAGGCCGGCACGGCAGACGAGCCCGGCATCGGCGGCCCGACCGGGCAGCGCATCGAGACTCGCGCATCCGTCATCGACCTCTGGCGGCGCGCCCGCGCCGACCTCGAGGCGGCCGGCGCAGAGGTCGTCGAGGTCGACTTCCCGCTCGTGAGCAATTACGAGGGCGATCGGCCGGATGTTCCGACGTTGCAGACGCGCGGACTCGTCAGCGCGGAGTACCTCGAGAGCGAGATCTGGGCGCTCTCGGCCTGGTCGTGGAACGACTTCCTCAAAGCGAACGGCGACCCGGCGCTGAACCGGCTGGCAGACGTCGACGGCAGCCGGATCTTCCCGCAGCCGGAGGGAACGCTGCCGGACCGATACACGGGCTTCGACGACGACATCGCGGCGTACCCCGCCTACCTCGCCGAGCATCCGGTCGATGACCCCACGCGCATCCCGCACCTCGAATCGGGGTTGCGGGGCCTTGAGGAGACGCGTCGCATCGACCTCGAGCAGTGGATGGACGCGCACGGCCTCGACGCCGTCGTGTTCCCCGCGATGGCCGATGTCGGCCCGGCCGACATGGATGTCGACCCGGCCTCGGCCGACCTCGGCTGGCGCAACGGCGTGTGGGTCGCGAACGGCAACCTCGCGATCCGCCACGTCGGCGTGCCGACCGTGACGGTACCGATGGGCACGATGACCGACATCGGCATGCCCGTCGGCCTCACCTTCGCGGGCCGCGCGTACGACGACGCGGCCCTGCTCTCGCTCGCCGCCGCCTTCGAGGCGACCGGCGCGCGCCGCGACGCTCCTCCGCGCACGCCCGCGCTGGGCGACGCGGCCGACGCCACCTGACCTGACCCACTGACGCCACCACCGACCCACCGATCGCGCACCGTCGCGCACCGCGCACAGGCGCAAGGGAGCCCTGATACCCCGCAATGAACTCCACCTATGACCTCGGCGGCAAGACGCCGGCCACCCGCACGCTCGACTCCGTGAGCGGCATCAGCCGAAAGGGGCTGCCGTCTGGCCAGCTCGGTGTGCTCGGCGCGCTCGTCATCGGCATCTCGACCTGCGCCCCCGCGTACACGCTCACGTCGGCCGTCGGGCCCGCCGCGAGCGAGGTCGGTTTCCAGACACCCGCGATCTTCCTCGTCGGGTTCCTGCCGATGCTGCTCGTCGCGCTCGGCTACCGCGCACTCAACACGGTCATGCCCGACTCGGGCACGTCGTTCACCTGGGCGACGCGCGCCTTCGGCCCGTGGATCGGCTGGATCACCGGATGGGGTCTGATCGCCTCGACCGTGCTCGTGCTGTCGAACCTCGCCGGAATCGCCGTCGACTTCCTCTTCGAGACGATCGCGATCGTCGCGAACAACCCCGAGATCTCGGACATCGCTGGCAACCCGTTCATCAACGTGGCCGTGTGCCTCGGGTTCATGGCGATCGCGACCGTGATCTCGTACCGCGGCCTCACGGCGACGAAGATCTTCCAGTACCTGACCGTGTTCTTCCAGGTCGGCATGCTCGTGTGGTTCTTCATCGCGCTCACGATGGGCGCCGCCAACCCCGAGAACACGCAGGCCGTCGCGCCCGAGCTGGCGTGGTTCAACCCGTTCGAGGTCGACAGCTTCAGCGCGTTCTCGGCGGGTATCGCCGTGTCGATCTTCGTCTATTGGGGCTGGGACACCGTGCTCACGATGGGCGAAGAGACGAAGCGGACGAAGGGCAAGTTGTCGGTCGAGAGCCGGGCCGCGACGATCCTCATCGTCCTGCTCGTGACCCTCTACGTCGGCATCGCTGCAGCGACCGTCGCGTTCGCCGGCCTCGGCGAGACGGGCACCGGCCTCGGCAACCCGGCGATCGCGGAGAACGTCTTCGCGGCCCTCGCGAACCCCGTCATGGGGCCCGCCGCCGTGTTCCTGTCGCTCGCGATCCTCATCAGCGCCATGGCATCCATCAACTCGACCGCCGTGTCGCCGGCCCGCACGCTGCTCGCGATGGCCCACTACGGCGCCGTGCCGAAGCGCCTCAAGCGCATCCACCCGAAGTACAAGTCGCCATCGGCCGCGCTGCTCGCCTCGACGATCGTCGCCTCGGTGTTCTACGCCATCATGCGCTTCGTCAGCGAGGACGCCCTGTGGGACACGATCACGGCCCTCAGCCTCATGGTCTGCTTCTACTACGGGATGACCGCGCTCGCGAGCACCTGGTACTTCCGCCGCGCGGCTCCGCGGGAGGGCTGGTGGCAGGTCGTCATGAAGCTCGTGCTGCCTGGCATCGGCGGTGTCATGCTGCTGATCGTGTTCGTGCAGACGCTCGTCGACTCGATGGACCCGGCGTTCGGCTCGGGCAGCGAGCTGTTCGGCATCGGCCTCGTCGGAATCCTCAGCATCGTGGTGTTCGGCATCGGGATCGTGCTCATGTTCCTGCAGGCCAGGCGCGAGCCCGCGTTCTTCCGCGGCGAGATCCTCGGCCGCACCGACGCGAGCCGCGACGCGGCGGCCTACGTCGACCCGGTCGAGCAGGCGGAAGCCGAGGCCGAGGCGGAGGCCGAGGCGGAGGCCGAGGCGGAGGCCGGCGAGGACGCCGGCGGCGACGCCGGCGGCAACGCCGGAAAGGACTAGGGCGTGTCTGACAAACATGCAGGTGCTCCGCTGGGAGTCTTGATCCAT
>JBQDJW010000362.1:0-4028 GCA_052086425.1 Pseudoclavibacter sp.
TCGGCAGGGATGCTCGGGGTCTCGACGAGCCCGAGCGTGCACGTGCCGCGGTGCACGGCATCGATGATGCCGGCCGAGTTGTCGATGCGCAGCGTCGCCTCGACCTCGGGCGCCGTGACGCGAAGCGCCGCGAGCCAGTCCGGCGCCAGGCACTCGGCGATCGTCATGCTCGCGCCGATCACGAGCTCGCCGCCCGTCCCGCGGATCGCCGCCGCTCCCGCCATGAGCCGGTCGCTCGCGTCGACGACGTCGCGCGCCCATTCCACGGTCAGCGCGCCCTCGTGGGTGAGCGTCGACCCGGTCGTGCGCCGCGTCACGAGCGCGTATCCGAGCCGAACCTCGAGTCCGGCGAGCATTCGGCTCGCGTTGGGTTGCGCCATGCCGATCGATCGCGCCGCGGCGCTCAGCGTTCCGCGGTCGGCGAGCGCGACGAGCAGTCGCAGCGCGGCCGTGCCGGGGTCCGGATGCTCGGGGCGCGCCGATCCCGCGCGTTCTGTTCGCGCGTTCCCGTCATTCGCATCCGGTGCCATATCGCGATCATATGCCCCCGTATGCCCTCATGATCTACCGCGGCGAGCGGGCCGGTGAAACGCTTCGCTGGTGAGTCTTCGAACCGGAACCCGCGACGCGTCGTTCGGCGCGCCCTCGGGGCCCGGCACGGAGCCCGAGCGGTCGGCTTCGGTCGCCGCCCGCGCCGGCCGCCGCCTCCGCGCGATCGCCCCCGGACTCCTCGCCTGCCTCGCAGCGGCCGCGATCTCACTCGGCGTCTCCCGGCTCGTGCCCAACCTCAGCCCGCTGCTCGTCGCGATCGTGCTGGGCGTCGTGTGGCGCAACGTCGCGCCGGTGCCGGCCGCGCTCGCCGCCGGCGTCGAGGTCTCGGCGAAGAAGCTGCTGCGAACGGGCATCGTGCTGCTCGGCATCCAAGTCTCGCTCGACGCCGTGCTCGGCCTCGGGCCGTGGACGATCCTGCTCGTCGGCGCCGCGGTCGCCGTCACGTTCGTCGCGACCATGCTGATCGGCCGCGCGCTCGGCATCCCGCTGTCTCAGCGCATCCTGATCGCCGCCGGATTCTCGATCTGCGGCGCGGCCGCCGTCGCCGCAGCCGAGGGTGTGACCGAGGCGAAACGCGAGCAGGTCGCGCTCGCCGTCGCGCTCGTCGTCGTGTTCGGCACGCTCATGATCGCGGCGCTCCCGCTCGCGTCTGCGTTGGTCGGCCTCGACGAGTTCGCGGCCGGAATCTGGATCGGCGCCTCGACCCACGAGGTCGCGCAGGTCGTCGCTGCAGGCGGGCTCGTCGGCGGAACGGCGCTCGCGACCGCCGTCACGGTGAAGCTCGCACGCGTCGTGCTGCTCGCCCCGGTCATGGCCGTGCTGGCGATTGCACGGCGCCGGGCCATCGCCGCCGAGGCTCGGGCCGAGGCGGCGCGCGCTCAGGATGCGCCTGCCGTCTGTGCAGTCGGTGCCGGCGGAGCGGGCGAGGCCGACTCCTTGGGCCCCGCGGCCGCCCCGAAGCTGCCGCCGATCGTGCCGCTCTTCATCGTGGGCTTCATCGCGGCCATGCTCGTGCGCACGACGGGCATGGTGCCGGATGCGGTGCTCTCGTTCGCGTCCATCGTCCAGCAGGTCGTGTTGTCTGCGGCGATGTTCGCTCTCGGACTCGGCGTGCACGTGCGCGGCCTCCTGCGCGTTGGTGGCAGGTCGCTGGTGCTCGCGGCCCTCGCGACGCTCCTCATCGCCGGCATCGGTCTCGCAGGGGCGCTGTTGATCGCGGGATAGCGGGCGGCGGATTGGGCACGCGCCGCACGATGCGCGTCAATTCCGGAGCAAAAAGGTAGCATTTGTTAGCGATTCGAGGTTCGCCCGAGCGATCCCGCGCTGTGGTGCGCAACCCTGGATGCGGGAGTGCGAATGGCTGGAAGGGGTGGGTGATCCGTATGACGCAGGACGATGGGACGCGGCCGGATGCGCCAGGGCTGGACGGCGGGCAGCCCGGCGCGATGCAAGCGGGCACGACCGGGCCGGAGCGCCCCATCGAGCTGCAGGTCATGGGCATGTTCACCAAGGTGGGCCTGCTGCTGAGTCGGCCGTTCCACCGCAAGTTCATCGCGAGGTACGACATCTCGCTCGCCGAGTGGCGCGTCATGACCTGGGTCGAGCGCGAGCCGGGCACGACCGCCCAGGTCGTGGCGCAGCGCACGGGCATGTCGCCCATGAACGTCAGTCGCGCCCTCGCCGAGCTGCGCGAGAAGCAGCTCGTGCGCGCCGAGCGCGACGGCGCCGACTCGCGGCGCAACAACCTCTGGCTGACCGATCACGGGCGCGAGATCTTCGCGCGCATCGAATCGGTCGCGAGTGTCGAGATCCAGCAGACCTTCTCGGTGCTGACGCCCGACGAGCTCGTGTTCATGCGCGGCATGCTCGGCCGGCTCATCGAGCACGCAGAGTCGCTCGAGGGTGATCCACCCGAAAACTAATATCGTTTGTTACGATTACGTCAGGCTGCATCGCGCTGCGCACCGTCGCGCGGCCCCATGAAGGGACGGAAACCCGTGACTCGACCCGATCGCCGCATGGCGCTCACACTGTTCATCCTCGAGTTCGGCTATCACACCGACGCGTGGCGGCTGCCCGGCAGCCGGGCAGAAGAGGTCGGGCACCTCTCGCTGACGCGCGACATGGTGCAAGCCGCCGAGCGGGCGAAGATCGACGCCGTCTTCTTCGCCGACAGCCACGACGTGAACTCGGTGCGGAACGGCGGCAACCGCGCGACCGGGCTCAACGAGCCGGTGTCGTCGATGGGGGCGATGATTCCGCTGACGGAGAAGATCGGCATCATGGGCACGATCTCGACCACGTTCAGCGAGCCCTACAACGTGGCCCGTCAGCTCGCCGGGCTCGACACCCTCAGCAGCGGGCGGATCGGGTGGAACATCGTCACCTCGATCATGGGCAACCACAACTTCGGCATGGAGAAGATGCCGCCGCCCGACGAGCGGTACCGGCGCGCGGCCGAGTTCGTCGACGTCGTCAAGAAGCTCTGGGAGAGCTGGGACGGCGACGCCGTCATCGCCGATCGCGAATCCGGGTGGTGGGTCGACGCCGCAAAGATCCGCGACATCGACCACGTCGGCGAGTTCTTCGACGTGCAGGGCGCCCTGAACATGGCGTCGCCGCCGCAGATGCATCCGGCGCTCGTGCAGGCAGGCCAGTCCGAGACGGGCGTGAGCTTCGGCAGCTCCGTCGCCGATGTCGTCTACACGGCACAGCCCGAGCAGGCGCGGGCCATCGCGTTCCGCGACGACTTCCACCGGCGCGCGGCCGCGCTCGGTCGCGACCCGCGAATGATCAAGATCCTGCCAGGCATCATGCCGATCATCGGTGACACCGAGGCCGAGGCCCGCGACCTGTCGCAGCAGCTCGCCGACCTCATCAACCCGGTGCAGGGGCGGTACCAGGTGGAGCGGGTGCTCGATGTCGACACCAGCGACCTCGACCTCGACGAGATGATCCCGCCTGAGCGCCTCGTCGACCACCCCGATCGCCACGAACGCTGGCGGAGCCTGCATCGGCCGATGGCCGATCGCATGACGATTCGCGAACTCATGGTCGAGTTCTCGCGGGCCGCGGGGCACCAGTGGGTCGTCGGCACCGCCCCGAAGATCGCCGACCTCATGATCGACTGGTTCGAGTCGGGCGCCTGCGACGGGTTCAACCTCAACCCGCCCGACGTGCCCGTTGGCATGCACCGGATGCTCGACCTCCTCGTTCCCGAATTGCAGGAGCGGGGATACGCGCAGCACGAGTACCGAGGCGATTCGCTGCGCGAACGCATGGGCCTCGAGGTGCTGCGCGCGCCGAAGACCGCGACGGTGCTGTAGCTCCTCGACGAGCGCCCCGTCGGCAACAGTTGGGTAACTCGCCGCAGAGGGGGACGACTCCCCCTCGACCCCGGGACGACTCGGCGCTAGGGTCGTCGGTGCGGCCGCCGGAGTCCGTCAAGGGCGCCGGATCCGGTGGTCGTCTTCGAC
>JBQDJW010000363.1:0-4023 GCA_052086425.1 Pseudoclavibacter sp.
CGAAACGCCGCAGCGGACGCGCAGGTCCTCTTTGGTGCCCAGGCGGTCTCCGGGTTCTCCGGCCGCCGCAAGACGTGTGATCTGCTCGGCCGCCTGCTCAGGGCGGCTCGTCGCGGATCCCGAGGGGCGCTGCCACTCGGCTCTGGTGAGTGCCGGTCCTTCTATGACCATGCGATCCCTCCAGTGCTCTCGCCCGAATCGGCGCGGTCAATATCGCCAGCAATGGTGAATCTACCATGCCGAATTCTGGCGAGGCACGTCGCGAGGCGGTCGATGTCGATCGTCTCTACGCTGTAGCGCAACTGACTCCTGCTGGACATACCGATCGATCGTGATGATCCGCACGCCGGACCGCCCATCCGTCGAAGTTCCCGCCCGCGTCAACGGGTCAATTCGAGATCGCTGCCCGTTGACTGCGGGGAATAGGCGAATGGGGCGGGGGCGACGGTGGCGCGCACCTTCACCTGTCGATGCCTCTCTACCCCTGGCTTGCGCGAGCCGCCGTTCGGCTCTCCCCACAGGACGACGACCTCGGTCCCCGGTTCCGCCTGTGCTGGATCGACCATCGCCAAGGAGAGGAACCGACGCTCGTTCGCGGAGTATCCGCAGAAAATCGAGAGCCCGACCAGCTGATCATCGATGAGTACCCGGTCGCGTTGACCGAGCGTGGCATAGTCGGCGGTCGGAAGCTCGATGTATTTCGCCGGCACCCCGTCCTCCAAAAGGGTTCCCATGATCGACAGAACATCATCGCGATTCCAGATGAGTGTCACCCGCTGACGTGCGGCGCTTCTCGACATTCGCTCGAGGGCGTCGCGACCGATGAAGTCGTGGTCGAACTTGACGATCTTGCCGTACCCGAGTTCGAACGGCGTCACGTAGTAGTCCTCGATCCGATCGCTGTGAAAGCTGCCTGCCAGCTGCCATCTGCCTTCCCAACTATTGGCGGGCAGCCACTCGCGATATTCGCGGAGCGCAGCGTCGGTGTAGATGGCGGGCAGGGGGCCGGCCATCCATCCCGATTCCTGACTCGTGCTGTAGTAGGTCTTCAAGCCGCCTTGGAGCAACCCGAACTCCTCGCCGGCACTCAGCAGCGCCTCGTGCACGACAGCGTCGTGGGCGTATTCGCCGCTGATCTCGTAGGCCCGGTGACGGCCGGCCATTCCGTGGCGCAAGACCAGCACCTTGACGTCGGCGATGCTGGTGGTGAAGGTGCGGAAGGGGCCGACGTCGGGGATGGCGCGGCCGACCGCCGCTTCAAGGATCGAGGTGGCTCGAGGTCCGTCGAGCTGGTAGCGGAATCGGACTCGTCCGGGGGTCGTCCGCTCGGCCGTGTTGTTATCGCGCATCAGGGCGACGTTCCAATCGCCGACGCTGACCTGGTACTCGATCCAGTTCAACAACGGCATGCTGCTGACCAGTTCGTAGCTTTCGTCACCATGCATGTACAAGATGCAATCGCCGATGAGGTACCCCTCCGGGGTGCAGCCGATGAACTGTTTGGCGCGTCCGGGTTCGAGGTTGGCGAGACTGTTCACGCCGATCCAATTCAACAAGCGCCGAGCATCCGGGCCGGTCACGAACATCTCGGGCATGTGGTGGGTCTGGTTGAAGAGGATCGCCGTCTCGCGCCAGGCCTTCTGTTCGTCTCGCCAGTTCGTGAACTCCGGGGGGATCGGAAATCGACCGATATTTCCGCGAGTATTGAGACCTGGGCTGTCGTTGGTGAAATAGTCCACGATGTCCGGGCGGCGATCCAGCAGATCTTGCAGGGATTCTCCGTTTGCGTGTGTCGACACTGACTTAGCCTTTCGCGTAAATGCTGTCTATTGACTGGTTTCCGGGGAAGCGCTTCGCCATATCCCGGAGGCCTCCGTTGATGCTCGACCACGCGATGGGCGAGTCAAAGGCCCTTTCGGGTATCGGCCCGTCCACCTTCGCAAGTTGTCGAAACGGCGGTCGTGACAGCGACTCGTCCTGCGTCACGCCGACGCTGTATCGCAGCTCGGGGCCGGGATCTGGCTCAGAGTGACCGACGGCATGACCCCGTATTCAGCCTTGTACGACGCCACGAATCGCCCGCTGTGAAGGAAGCCCCACCTGGTGGCGATGTCCGTGACGGTGGTTCCGTCCACGGTGTCTGCATCCAGGAGGTCGCGACGCGCCCGGCGGAGACGGGACCGAGACATGTATTCATGCGGTGTTTGATCGAGGGCGCGCCGGAATCCGAGCTCGAGTGCACGGATCGAGATGCCGACGCGGCGAGCCAGCTCGCTGACATTGAATTCCGCGGCGAACTCGTCATCGATCAATTGGATCGCGGTTCGCACCGCCCGGCTCGGCGTCGCGAGAAAGGCCGTTTTGGCGGGAGCGCGCACGTCGTGGTCGAGCCCGAAGAGCATTGCATTGAGCACGTGGTCGGAGATGCGATGCAGCACCCTCCTCGGGACTGAGGTGACGTCGTCGTACCGCCCGATGACATCCGCGAGCAACCGGGCGGCGCTGTAGACGGCGTGCCCTCGTTCGAGTGGCAGTACCTGACCTACGAAACGCGGTGACTGGTCGAGGCCGGTCTCGCCTGACAGCTCCGCCGCCGCGCGGGTCAGTGCGGTGTTCTTCGCCGCAAGGATGAGGACATGGCTCCCCGCGCTCCACTCCGTGAACGAACCGCCCTCGGCGGCGACGACGACCAAGGATTGTCCGGCAACTGCCTCCAGGGCTTGACGCCCCTGCCACACGCGCAGCCGTCCAGTCAGCGGTATGGCGACGCCGAGATGTTGCGCGTCGACGCGCCGTTCGAGGAGCACATCCGCGCCGTAGGCCAACAGACCCACTCCCACGGGGCCAGTATCCGCGAAGAAGGCTCGCGCATCGACCTGCTTCCGGTCGCCCGAGCGGATGTGTAGGCGGCCCGGCGACATGAACTGCCGCATCTCGCTCTCAGCGACGCTGAGATCACGCGTCGCGAACCGTTGGTAGCTGCGGAGCGATTTCAGGACATGTTCCTCAGCGCCAGTCTGGCCGGCGTCGTTGCATTGAGCGCTCAAGGGAGTCCCTTCCTGATGTCATCCGAGACGAGCCGCGGAGTGGATGGGGGGCACCGTGGCGTGAATCTATCATGCTGAATTTCAGCGAACCCCTTGACAGGCGATTGCTGTCACCTGCAGGATTCATCTCGAAACGCAATTCAGCATGGTGAATTTGGTGACGATGACGCACCAAGACTCCGAGACCTTCGTCGGGGCGGTCTCCCGGCGCGCGCCACGGTCATCACCATCGCGGGATCCGAGTGGGCGGCCGGGGCGTCGCCCGTTCGCCAGTTGACGCATCCGAAGAAGAGGAATCAATATGACAGCCGTCGCAGCCGCAGCCAGGAGTGAATCCGTGCCGACGGCGGCCGAACTGGTCGCGCGTGTTGAGGAGCTCCATCCTCTGTTGAAGAAGAACGCGGCCGCCGGAGAGCAGGATCGCCGAGTGGTTGAGGAGAGCATCCAGGCGCTGACGGACGCAGGGATGTTCAAGATCACCATCCCCAAGCGCTACGGCGGCTACGAGACCTCGATGCGCACGATGCTCGACGTCTCCGCGGCGGTGGCGAGGGCGGACGGTGGCACCGCGTGGGTGGTGACGCTTGTCAACATATGCAACTGGCTGGTCGGGCTCTACCCCGAGAAGACGCAGGACGAGATATTCGGCTCCGACCCGCAGGCGAAAGTCTCCGGTGTGCTGGCACCGACGGCGACGACCCGCCGAGTCGAGGGTGGGTGGCGAGTGACCGGGAAATGGCACTACAACTCCGGGTCATGGCACTCGACGTGGGCGACAGTGGGTATTCCGATCACAGACGAGTCCGGCGAAGTCGTCGATCAAGGCAATGCGCTCATTCCTCGCGGTGAACTGGGATTCGAGGAGACCTGGTTCGTCGCGGGCATGCGCTCCTCTGGCAGCAATACCATCACTGCGGACGACATATTCGTCCCCGATCATCGGGTGTTGAAGGTGCCGGCCGCCATCGACGGCAAC
>JBQDJW010000364.1:0-4021 GCA_052086425.1 Pseudoclavibacter sp.
CGCATCGTCGGCCGAGATCGACGCGAGCGCGTATCCCACCTGCCTGGCCGCGCGGGGCGAGCCCGCGAGGGCCGCGATCGTTCCGTAGGTCGCGACGCGGCCGGCTGGAACGCGGCGCACTTCGTCGAGGTACCTGTCCCATCCGGATGCCATCAGCACATCGTCGCACGCCGACCGGCGCGAGTCTCCAAGCACGGCGCGTAGTGTCTGCGAACCGCGACGACGCGGCTATCCGAGGAGGACGCATGAGCACGAACACCTACCAGATCACCGAGATCGTCGGGACGTCGCCTGACGGCGTCGACAGCGCGATTCGCAACGGACTCGCACGCGCGGGCAAGACCCTCCGTCACCTCGAGTGGTTCGAGGCCGGCAACATCCGCGGGCAGATCGGGCCGGACGGCGACGTGGCGTACTTCCAAGTCGAGCTCCGCGTCGGCTTCCGCATCGAAGACCCTGAGGTGTAGCCGCCGACGACGCCGGGCGCCGAAATTCGGCGCCCGTCGCGCCCGTCGCACCCCGACGTTTCGCCCGTGACGTTGCCGGACGGGCGGCCGCCCTCGTGCGAGACCCGGCAGTATGCTTTGCCGGTCTGCTGCGGCCGCCGCAGCGCGATCTCGAGGGAGGTGCCGACGATGAGGTCAGGACGCGATGCCGGGCACGCCGGCCGAGACTCCGCCGACCGCGACTCCGCAGGCCGGGATTCGGCCTCGACTGACCAGCAGCCCCTCACACGAAACGAGCGCCTCGATCGGCTGCCGTTCACACGGCGCCACGGCCGCCTGCTGACCGGCTCCGGCATCGGCTGGGCTCTCGACGCCATGGACGTCGGGCTCATCAGCTTCGTGATGGCGGCGCTGCAGGTCCAATGGAGCCTGAATACGACCGAGTTGTCGTGGATCGGCTCGATCGGGTTCGTTGGCATGGCGCTCGGCGCGACCCTCGGCGGCCTGCTCGCCGATCGGCTCGGACGGCGCCAGGTGTTTGCGATCACCCTGCTCGTCTACGGCCTCGCGACGGGCGCGGCCGCACTCGCAACGTCGGTCGCGGCGCTCATGATCTTGCGCTTCGTGGTCGGGATCGGTCTCGGCGCCGAGCTGCCCGTCGCGTCGACGCTGGTCAGCGAGTACGCGCCGAAGCGCATACGCGGTCGCGTGGTCGTGCTGCTCGAGGCGTTTTGGGCGGTCGGCTGGATCATGGCCGCCATCATCGGCACCTTCGTCATCCCGACCAGTGACGACGGCTGGCGTTGGGCGCTCGCGATTGGGCTCGTGCCGGCGGCGTACGCGCTGTACGTGCGGTACCGGCTTCCGGAATCGGTGCGGCACCTCGAGTCGAAGGGCCGGTTCGACGAGGCCGAGCTCGCCGTGCGCGAGTTCGAGTCGTCGGCCGACATACCGGCGCCGCCCGCCTCGCAGATCGAGGCGGCGCAGTTGCGCTCCGCTCGCGAGGCCGCGCGCCCCGACGGCGCGCCCCGCGTGTCGATCTGGTCGTCGAAGCTCCGCCGCCGCACGATCGCGCTGTGGGCGATCTGGTTCTGCATCAACCTGAGCTACTACGGCGCGTTCACCTGGATCCCGACGCTCCTCACCGGCCGCGGCTTCGACCTCGTGCGCGCCTTCGAGTTCACGCTCATCATCACGCTCGCCCAGCTGCCCGGCTATTTCGTGGCTGCCTGGCTCATCGAACGCATCGGGCGGCGCGTGACGCTCATCGTGTTCCTCGTCGGCTCGGCCGGCGGCGCGGCCTGGTACGGCTTCGCGGCGAGCGAGCCCATGATCATCGCGGCCGGCATGACGCTGTCGTTCTTCAACCTCGGCGCCTGGGGCGCGCTCTACGCGATCGGGCCAGAGTTGTACCCCACCAATATCCGCGGAACGGGAACCGGCGCCGCCGCGGGGTTCGGCCGCATCGCGTCGATCATCGCGCCGCTCATCGTGCCGCCGCTGCTCGTGCTCGGCGGCGGGGGCGGCACCGGGGGAGAACTCCTCGTATTCGGCGTCTTCGCGGCCGCGTTCGTGCTCGCGGCGATCGCAGCGCTCGCACTCCCCGAACGAAAAGGGCAAACCTTGGAGGAGAACCTGGAATGACGGCACCGAACGATTCGGCACGGGCGGGCGCCGCAATGGAAGGCACGGTTCCCGGTCCGGCGTCCGAGAAGGCCGTCGGTTCCGCGCATCCGGTGTCGAGTGGGCGGTGGCCGCTCGTGATCCTCGCCGGCGTCGCGGCCGGCGTGCACATCTGGAAGGTGCCGCCGTTCGTCGCCGAGATCAGCGAGCACTTCGGCACCTCGCTCGTCGACGCGGGATTCCTCATGGGCGTGCTGCAGCTCGGCGGCGTCGTCGGCGGTCTCGCGATCGGCTTCTTCGCCGAGTACTTCGGGTTCCGCCGATGCTTTACGATTGGCCTCGCGGTCCTCTCGGTCGCGTCCGCGGTCGGCGCATTCGCGCCAGAGTTCTGGATGCTTCTGGTGCTGCGGGGCGTCGAATCCGCGGGATTCCTCCTCGTCGTCGTGGCGGGTCCCGGCATCATCCGGGCCATCGCGCCCCCGCATCAGCGCAGACTCGCCTCCGGAGCCTGGGGCGGCTACATGGGCATCGCGGCGCTGTTCACCCTCGGGCTCGCATCGATCTTCTCGAACGTCGCGACTCGGCAAGGCACCTGGCTCGTCGCCGCCGGCGTCAGCGCCGTGGCCGCAGTCGTCATCGTGCTCCTGATCCCGAGGGATCGGCCGCGCGGCGCCCGCAGCGAGGTCGGCCTGCGCGACGCGCTCTCGCGCACCGTCAGGGCGAGCGGCGTGTGGATGTGCGCGCTCGTGTTCATGTTCTATTCGGCGACGTGGATGGCAGTGCTCGGCTTTCTGCCGACGATCCTGGCCGACGCGGGGGCCGACCCGGCGCTCGCGAATCTGCTGAGCGGTATCGCGAGCGGCATGAACGTGCTCGGCAACGTCGCGGCGGCCATGCTCCTGCAGCGAGGCGCGCCCGCGCGGCTCCTCCTGACGATCGGCACTGCCGTCATGGGGATCTCGAGCGTGTGCATCTTCGCGTTCGATCTGCCGACGTTCGGTCAGTTCGCTGCCGTCATGGTGTTCTCCGCCGTCGCCGGGCTGATCCCGGGCACGCTGTTCCCGCTCGTGCTCGGCGTCATGCCGAATGGCGGCTCGTCGACGACGGCCGTCGGCATCCTCATGCAGTGCACCAACGTCGGGTTGTTCTTCGGCCCGCCAGTGCTCGCAGCCCTCACGACCGCGACCGGCGGCTGGCCTTCGTCGTGGTGGCTCACCGTCGCGCTGTCGGCACTCGCGCTGCTGCTCGCCCAGTTCCTCGGCGCGCGCCGGTACGGGTATCGGCTCGGGGCGAGGAAGGGCGACCCCGGCATCCGGTGACACCGGCCGCGGGTACCCTTGCCGCCATGATCGAACGCATCGGGTCGCGCGGAGCAGCCCCCGCGCCGCATCTCGGCGTCTCGCGCCGAACGTTCACGGCCGCGGGCGGCTCGGTCGCCGTCGCGGGCCTGCTCGCGGCGTGCGTCGCCGACGGGGGAGGAACCGCGCCGTCCGGCGGCGGGGGCACGCAGGTCGAGTCGACCGAGCCGGGCGCCGCCGGCGGCGACGACGCGCTCGCGACGGTCGCGCTCGCCGATGTGCCGGTCGGCGGCGGGCTCATCGTGTCAGAGGTGCCGCTCGTCGTGACGCAGCCCACCGAGGGCGAGGTGCACGCCTTCAGCGGCATCTGCACGCACCAGGGGTGCGCGGTCGGTCAGGTCGACGCGAACGGCATCGTCTGCCCCTGTCACTCCAGCACCTTCGACCTCACCGACGGCAGCGTGCTGCAGGGACCGGCGGCCGAGGCGCTACCGGTGCTGACGGCCGAGCTCGAGGGCGACAGCATCACCGTCACGGCTTGACCGCGACACTCCGCGTCGCACCCGCCTCCTAGACTGACCGCGTGCACGACAACCCCCGCCTCGCCGACCTCGCCGCGCGATGCGGCGTCGCTGCCGCCTACGAAGACTGGTC
>JBQDJW010000365.1:0-4020 GCA_052086425.1 Pseudoclavibacter sp.
ATCCGGGTTAAGGAGTGACTGGAGTTCAGACGTGTGCTCTTCCGATCTGGCCGCGCCGCCGCGTCGGCGTGCTGCTCGACCACCTCGTCGATCGTTCGAAGGAGCGGCGCATCGCCGACGCCGTCACTGCGAAGTACGGCGACGGTGCGCTGCTCGTGCTCGGACACCCATACGTCGACGTGTGGCAGGCCGTGCGGCCGGATCGGCTCGGCTGGACGACCTGGCCCGAAATCCCCCGCGGCGAGTCGTGGAAGCACGGCATCCTGCGGCACCTCGGATGGCCGCGCGACGAGCAGGCCGACGTTGCGCGCGGGTGGCAGCGGATTCTCGAGCGCGTGCGCGACTATCGCGACCTCGAGCCGAGTGTGAGCGGCCGCGTCGAAGAGCTCATCGACTTTGTGACCGCCGACGGCGAGTAGGCGCCGGCGGCACCGGCGGCACGTGGCGAGGCGACCCCGGCACTGCGGTGCTGTGCGGCTATCGGCGCGGATGCTCCGACTCGGATGCGACCGCCGTCGCCTCCGCCGATGGTGACGGCCTGAGATATCGCATGGCGTACACGCTCGCCGCGACGGCGTGCAGCGCCGTGCCGACCATGAGCGCCCAGAAGGCGATCGTCTGGAGCGGCTCGGTCGGGATCTGCGGCGCGAACGAGAGCAGGTGCAGCGGCATGGCCACCATCAGGATCGCCGTGCGGACCTTGCCGGTTTGGTTCACGTGCCCTTCCAGCACCCGCGACATGCGCGTGACGCCGATGGTGCCGAGCACGACGTCGCAGACGACGATCACCACGATCACGATCCACGGCAGGTAGCCGAAGATCGCGAGCGCCAGGCCGATGAGGACGATGCCGACGCGGTCGGAGACCGGGTCGAGGATCTCGCCGACGCGCGAGACCTGGCCGAGCGCCCTCGCGAGTGCGCCGTCGATCCAGTCGGTCGCGCCGAACACGGCGAGGCTGATGGCGGCGGCGATCTGCTGGTCGGGCTGTGAGACGAGCCAGATGGTGATCGGCACGGCGACGAGTAGTCGGAGGAGGGTGACGGCGTTCGGAATCGTGAGCCACCGCGAGGGCGCAGTGGCGGGCGTGGCACCGGCGTCATCGCCGTTCCCCGCCCGCATTTCTTTGCTCATGTCCCCATTGTTGCAATACCCCCTGACATCTCGACTGGTCGAGTCGGCAGTGTATGTCTGCTCGCGAGCGGAGCGTCGGTCATCGGCGGCGCGCCGCGAAACCTCAATGTCGGTGGGTGCGTCTAGCGTCGCCGACGTGAGAATCTTGCACACCTCCGACTGGCACATCGGCCGAACCTTCCACGGGCACTCGACCCACGAGGCCCTTTCGAGCGTGCTCGGGGCGCTGCCCGGCCTCGTCCGCGAGCACGAGGTCGAAGTGGTCGTCGTCGCCGGCGATGTGTTCGATTCGTCGGTCCCATCGGCCGAGAGCCTCGAGCTGTTCGAGCGGGCGCTGCTTGCGCTTCGCGACACGGGCGCGACCGTGGTCGTCACGAGCGGCAACCACGACTCGCCGACCAGACTCGGGTTCCAGTCGGTGTGGGCCGAGCGTGCCGGCGTGCACGTGCGCACCGACCCGGCGCGACTCGACGACCCGGTGATCGTGCACGACGAGCACGGCGACGTCGCGATCTACCCGATTCCGTACCTCGAACCCGCGCTCCTGCGCCACCGGGTCGCCGACTCGTCCATGTCGACGCAGGCCGATGCCCTCGCGTGGGCGATGGGGCGCATCCGGGCAGCGCATGCCGAACGCGGCCGCGCGGCAGTCGGCAGCGGCGCGTCGGCCGCTTGCACGTCCGGTCCGCGCTCCGTCGTCGTGTCTCACTGCTTCGCGGCAGGCGTCTCGCCCGCGGCGCCGACGGCCGACGTCGAGCGCGATATCACGGCGGGCGGCATCGACGTCGTGCCGATCGAGGCCTTCGACGGCACCGATCTCGTGCTGCTCGGGCACATCCATGGCCGCGCCGAACTCGACCCGCGCATCCGATATTCGGGCGCGCCGCTGCACTTCTCGTTCAGCGAGGCGAACAAGCCGCGCGGCGCCTGGCTCGTCGACCTCGGCGCCCCGAGCGAGCCGGTGTCGGCGACCTGGCTCGAACTGCCGATCCCCCGTCCGCTGACCGAGCTGCGCGGACCGATCGCCGAGCTGCTCGACGCACCGGAGCACGAGGTCGCCCGAGACCACTGGGTCAAAGCCGTCGTCACGGATCGCTCGAGACCCCTCGACGCGATGCGCCGGCTGCAGACGCGCTTCCCGCACTGTGCCGTACTCGAGTTCGCGCCGGAGGGCCGGGCCGAGCGCGCCGAGGCGACCTACGGAGACCGAGTTCGCGATGCCAGAGGGCCTATCGACCTCGTCGACGGCTTCCTCGAGCACGTGCGCGGCGAAGGGCTCGACGACCACGAGCGCGGCATCGTCGTCGACGCGCTCGCCGAACTCGACGGCGCCGACCTCACGACCAAGACGACAGACACCGGGGTGACTGGCTCCGGGGCGACGGAGGCGCGCGCATGAGGATTGAAACCGTTCGAATGGCGGGCATCGGGCCGTTCCGATCCGAGCAGCACGTCGACTTCGAGAGGTTCGCAGGCGACGGGCTCTTCCTGATCGCCGGCAAGACGGGGTCGGGCAAATCGAGCATCCTCGACGCGATCGTCTATGCCCTCTACGGGCAGCTCCCCCGGTACGAGGGGCATGGCGGCGAGCGCGCGATCCGCAGCGACCACGCGGCTCCGAGCGACGCGTCGTTCGTCGAGGCCGTGTTCGAGGTCGAGCGCGGTCGCTACCGCGTTCGGCGCTCGCCGGAGTTCGAGCGTCCCAAGGCCCGGGGCACGGGCACCACCACCTCGAAGGCGGAGGCGCAGCTCGACGAGTGGCGCGAGGGATCAGGGCCGGATGCCGACGGCGAGTGGGTCGGTGTTGCGGCCAAGCTGCGCGAGGTCGGCAACGCGCTGACCGAGCTGCTCCCCCTGTCGGTCGACCAGTTCCTGCAGGTCGTGCTGCTCGCGCAGAACCGCTTCCACGAGTTCCTCGTGGCCGAGTCGAAAGACCGGACGCACCTGCTTCGCGCGCTGTTCGCGACCCACCGCTTCGACGACCTGGCCACGCTCATCGACGAGCGGCGCAGGAATGCGCGAACTGCCCTCGACGTCGCCTCGGCGACCGTCGGCGGACACGAACAGCAGCTCGAACGGCTCGCGGGGCAGGTCGCGCACGCCGAAGCGGCGGCAGCCCCCGCAGGTCACGACGGGGCCGACGATGGTGACACCGGCATCGATGGCGACACCGGCGATGCCGATGGCGCGGATGCGGCTGGCGACGCGGAGCTCGGCGTCGCGACGACCACGCCCGTGGTCGGGAACCGAGCCGGAGCGACGGACGCGAACGCAGTCCCGGCCCCGGGCGCCGGCCTGCTCGCGCGCATCGAGGCGACGACAACGCGTGCAGCCGCCGCCCGCGCGGCGGCCGGCGAGCGCGAGGCGGCCGCAGGACACCGTCTCGAGACGGCGCGGCAGTCGTACGCGCGCGCCGACGGACTGCGCGAGCGGCAACGGCGCCGCGACGCAGCTGCGGCTGCGCTGGCCGAGCTCGATGCGCGCTCGGCGACGATCGACGATGGCCGCAGGCGCCTGCGCGACGCGACGCTCGTCGCCCCAGTCATGCCACTGATCGACGCCGACGCCGACGCGGCCTCGACGCGCGCAGACGCCGAGCGCGGAGCTGTCGACGCGATCGCCCGCGACGCGGGCGCGCTCGACTCCGGCGCTCGACCCGGCGCAGCCGTTGCGCACGACGGCGCTGTGAGTCAGATCACGGGTGAGTTGGAGAGCGGAGCATCGGCGGCAGACGTCGATCGGCGCGCGATCGCCACGCGGCTCGCGAGCGAGGCCATCGCCGAGACCACGGTCGAGGCCGCGATCGCCAGACGCGATGCTGCCACGGAACGCATCGGTGTCCTCACTCCAGCCCTCGCTGATGAGCGCGGGCGCGGCACGCACAAG
>JBQDJW010000366.1:0-4015 GCA_052086425.1 Pseudoclavibacter sp.
GACGCCGTTCGGCACCCCCGCCTCGGCGAGCAGCTCGACGAGTCGCACGGTCGACAGCGGCGTCTGCTCGGCCGGCTTGATCACGACGGTGTTTCCGGCCGCGAGGGCAGGCGCGACCTTCCACGCGGTCGTCATGAACGGGAAGTTCCAGGGCACGATGAGGGCGCAGACGCCGAGGGGCTCTCGCTTTGTGTACTGCAGGACGCCAGGCACGCTGACCGGGTTGGTCGAGCCCGAGATCTTCGTCGGCCAGCCCGCGAAGTACCGGAAGTGCTCTGCCGCCGCTGGGATGTTGATGCCGCGGCTGATGCCGATCGGTTGCCCGACATCGCTGGTCTCAAGGGCCGCGATCTCGTCCGCGTGCTCGTCGATGAGCTCGGCGGCGCGCCACAGGACGCGGCCGCGCTCCGCGGGCGAGAGCGATCGCCATGGCCCGTCGAGTGCGGCGCGCGCCGCGGCGACGGCCGCATCGACATCATTGGCGGATGCGTCGCTCGCCCGGGCGAAGACGTCACCGGTCGACGGATTGAAGACGTCGAAGACGGCATCGCCGTCGGCGCCCCGCCAGGCGCCGTCGATGAAGAGGGTCTTCGGGGCGGGGACGGGTGTCGAGGGGGCGGTTGGGGGTGTGATCGTCATGCGTTCGCTCCTTCGCGAAGGATGAAGTCGGCGACTCGTTCGCCGACGAGGACGGCCGGGGCGTGCGTGTTGCCCGACGTGATGGATGGGAAGACGGAACAGTCGGCCACGCGCAGACCTTCGATGCCGTGCACGCGGAGCTCGGGGTCGACCACCGCGTCCGCGTCGGTCCCCATGCGGCACGTGCCGCTCGGGTGGTGGTAGGTGAGCACCTGGTTGCGGACGTACTCGTCGAGCGCATCGCCCGTCACGTCTTCGCCCGGGAAGAGCTCCGACCCTCGCTCCTCGGCGAGCGCGGGCTGAGCCCCGATGTTGCGGCACACGTCGATCGCATCGCGCATGGTCTGCAGGTCGCGCGGGTCATCGAAGTAGTTGAGGTCGATGACCGGTGCGTCGTGGGTGTCGCTCGACGCGAGCGAGACGGTTCCGCGACTGTACGGGCGCACGACGCCAGCGAGGAACGTGAATGCCTGCTCGGGCACGTCGGCGCCGCGCACCGGCATGCCCCTCGCGACGAGGATCGGCTGCAAATCGGGCGCGGCGAGCGACTCGTCGGTCTTCGCGAAGAAGTGGCACTCCGTCCCGTTCGCCTTCTGGGGCTCGAGGGCGTTCGTGGCCTCGTACACGAGCGGCACGAGGAAGTGGTCTTGCAGGTTCTTGCCGACGCCGGGAAGATCGCGAACGGTCTCGATGCCTGCCGCCTCCAGCTCGGCCCGATCGCCGATGCCGCTCACCATCAGCAGCTGCGGCGACTGGTAGGCGCCGGCGGCGACCACGACATCTTCCGTCGCCTCGAGCATCCGCGTCGATCCGTCGGCCGTCGACTCGACTTCCACCCCGACGCAGTGGTCGCCATCGACGACGAGCCGCAGCGCGAGCGTGAACGGGAAGACCGTGAGGTTCGGGTCGTCGACGACGGGCTCGAGGTAGGCGTCCCACGAGGTGACGCGCGTCGTGCCGACGCCGTTGATCTGCGCGACCGCGACGCCCTCCTGTGACGCGCCGTTGTAGTCGGGGTTCGTCGGGATTCCGGCCTGGTTGGCCGCCTCGATGAACGTGTGCGTCAGCCGGTTGGGGTCGTGATTCAGGTTCACGGGCATCGGGCCGGCGTCGCCGCGGTGGTCGTCCGCGCCGCCCTCGTACGTCTCGAGTCGCTGGTAGACGGGAAGCACGTCGCTCCACGCCCATCCGGTTGCGCCGTCTGCGGCCCAGCCGTCGAAGTCGCTCGCCGCGCCGCGCGCGAAGACGAGCCCGTAGTACGCGCTCGATCCGCCGAACGTTTTTCCGCGCGGAAGGTCGACAACGGTGCCGTTCGCGTGCGCGAGCGGCTGCGAGGTGAACGCCCAGTCCGTCTCGAGCCCCCAGAGCTCCCAGACTCTCCGCATGTCCGTGATGCGCGGGTCGACGATCGGCCCGCCGGCTTCGACGACCGCGACCGTGCGGCCCGCGTCGAGCAGGCGCCTGGCCGCGGCGCAGCCTGCCGAACCAGCGCCGATGATGATGTGGTCGAACGACGTCGGCGTCGATTCGGTGATCTCGTGTGCAATGGGCATTCGCCCCTCCTCAGTGTCCCTCGTGGATGCTGCGCTCGGCAGTGAGCGCGCGACGTACGCCTGCGGTCGGTGAGGTCAGTGTCCCCGGACCGCGACCCGTTCAGCTGTCCGGATTTCGGACGACCTCCCGTGCGTCCGCCCCCATGTCGTAGACCTCGGCGATGCGGGAATGATCGACGTCGCCGAGCGCGTCGTGCGCGGCTCGGAACCGCGACGCGGTCGTCGCGCAGACGGGAGCATCCACGCCCGTTTCGGCGAAGATCGACTCTGCGACCCCGACGTCTTTCGCGTAGAGCGGCAGGCTGTAGCCGGATGCGAACCGGCCTTCGACGACTTCCGGCCCGATGACGTGCGCCGTCACGAAGCTCTGCGCGGTCGAGGTGTTCCAGATGTCGACCATGGTCGCGGGCTCGAGGCCGAATCGCCCGCCGGCTTGGAGCGCCTCGAAGCACGCGATCGTCGTGGCACCCGCGACGACGTTGTTGAGCGCCTTCATGGCGTGGCCGGAACCGACCGGCCCCGTGCGAACGATGCGGGCGCTCATGGTTTCGAGCACCGGGGTCACGGTCGCGGCCTGCTCGTCGCCGCCGCCGAGCATGATGGTCAGCGTGCCGCGCTCCGCGCCCGCGACACCGCCTGAGACGGGCGCGTCGACGAACTGCACGTCGTGCTCCCCCGCGCGCGTCGCGGTCGCGATCGAGTCCGACGGGTCGGACGAGCTCATGTCGACCACGATCGCGCCGGCCTTCAGCGCCCCAACGATGCCGGTCTTGCCGGCGTCGCCCGAGTCGCCGAACAGGACGCTCGCCACGATCGCGCTCGTCGGCAGCATCGTCACCACGACGTCGATGCCCGCCTCCGCAAAGTCGGCCGGGCCCGCGAGCGCGCGGGCTCCCAGCTCGTCGGCGAGGCGCCGCGTGAGCGCCGCGTCCGCGTCGAACAGCGCGAGGTCGAGCCCGCCCGCCTTCGCGTTGCGCGCCATCGGCGCCCCCATACGGCCGAGGCCGACGATCGCGACGGCGGTCACGAGAGCTGGCCCTTCTCCTCGTCGGTCAGCACGTCACCGAGCGCGCTCACGCCGCCGAAGGCGGCGGGGAGGCCCGCGTAGAGATAGCTGTGGATCATGACCTCGCGCAGCTCGTCGGGCGCGACCCCGTTGGCGAGTGCGCCGCGAAGATGCGTTCGCAGCTCCGGACCGCGTCCGAGCGCCGCGAGCATCGCGACCGTCGCGAGGCTTCGGTCGCGAAGCGAGAGCGGCTCCCGGCTCCAGATCTCCCCGAAGCACGCCTCTGTCACGAGTTCTTGCAGTTTCGCCGTCAGGGGGTCATCCCCTGAAACCTGCGGGTCGGTCGCCTCGGCCCCGAACATTCGGTGCCGAATGTCGAGCCCGATTTGCGCGGTGTCGTGCATCGAAGTGTCTGTCATGCCCGCCTCCTAGCGTCATTGCCTGTGGGCACCAACCGTGTCGGCCGAGGCGCCGCCGCCAGTAGGCCTCGCACGCAGGTCGATTGACCGGATGCGCATCGGCCGGATATCGAGCAGCGATCGCCGTGGTCTGCGCGAATAATCAATTCGGCGGCGCCCGTCGACTCACGCCGTCGAGGTACGCGCGCTACGGTGAGGCACCAGCGTGGACCCGCGCAGCGGAGGATCCGCGCAGTGATGGGGAGGTGGCGCCGACGATGACGACGGATGCGACGGTGAACGCCTGCGGCCGGGCGGACGAAGTCCGAAGCGAGCAGGCGGCGAGCACGATCGAGGCCGCGAGCTTCGCAGAGTGGCGGCGCGTCATGGGGAATCGGTTCGTTCCCCTGGCAATCACC
>JBQDJW010000367.1:0-3974 GCA_052086425.1 Pseudoclavibacter sp.
AGCGCGGGCGCGAGCCACAGCGGGTCGCGACCGTCGCGCTGTAGCGCGCCTTCCACTCGGTGCGCGCAGTCGGGTCGCACCCCGGCGGAAGGGATACGCTGGACTGTCAACGATCTCGAGGCGTTGACGAATCGACGTGGGAGGCGAACATGGCAGTTCGGAACAAGGGCCTTCGCGGCATCGGTGACCGCCCGGCGCCCGTCAACGACATCGACGAAGACGCCGTCAAGATCACGAAACCCGAGACGCACGCCGCGGGCGTGACGGGCGTCATGGTCGCCATGGAGCGCGGCATCGCTCAAGGCGGTATCGCCCGCACCGCCGCATCGATGCTCCGCGTCAACCAGCGCGGCGGCTTCGACTGTCCCGGATGCGCGTGGCCCGAACCCGACGGAAAGCGCAAGGCCGCCGAGTTCTGCGAGAACGGCGCGAAGGCGATCGCCGAGGAGAACACGCTGCGCACCGTCGGCCCGGAGTGGTGGGCCGAGCATTCGATCGCCGACCTCGAGAACAAGACCGAGTACTGGCTCGGCAACCAGGGTCGCATCACGCATCCGATGGTGATCCGGCCCGGCGACACGCACTACTCGCCGCTCACGTGGACCGACGCGTTCGAGCTCATCGGCGAGCGCATCCGTGCCACGACGCCCGACCGCTGCGTGTTCTACACGTCGGGTCGCACGGCGAACGAGACGGCGTTCATGTACCAGCTGTTCGCGCGCTCGATCGGCACGAACAACCTGCCCGACTGCTCGAACATGTGCCACGAGTCGTCGGGTTCCGCGATGAATCCGACGATCGGCATCGGCAAGGGCACGGTCTCACTCGAGGACATCCACCAGTCGAAGCTCGTGTTCGTCGTCGGGCAGAACCCCGGCACGAACCACCCGCGGATGCTCTCTGCGCTCAAGGACTGCAAGGACAACGGCGGCACCATCGTCGCCGTGAACCCGCTGCCGGAGGCCGGCCTGCTGAACTTCCGCGACCCGCAGACGGCGTCCGGCGTCATCGGCGGCGGCACGCCGATCGCCGACGAGTTCCTGCAGATCAAGGTCGGAGGCGACCTGGCGCTCTTCCAGGCGTTCGGCCACTTGCTGCTCGCCGAGGAGGCCCGCAACCCGGGGACCGTCGTCGACCGCGAGTTCGTCGAGGCGAACACCGACGGCTTCGAGGCCTACGCAGAAGCCCGCGCGACCATCGACTGGGACGAGATCGAGACCGCGACCGGCCTTCCTCGCGTGCAGATCGAACGCATCGCGCGCCTGCTCATCGAGAGCCCCGCGACGATCTTCTGCTGGGCCCTCGGCATCACGCAGCAGCCGCACTCGGTCGACACGATCAAAGAGATCATCAACCTGCTGCTGGTGCAGGGCAACTTCGGCAAGCCGGGCGCCGGCGCCTGCCCCGTTCGCGGCCACTCGAACGTGCAGGGCGACCGCACGATGGGCATCTATGAGAAGCCCGCCGAAGCGATGCTCGCGAGCATCGACGACGAGTTCAAGATCACCTCGCCGCGCGAATGGGGCCTCGACTCGGTCGAGACCGTCGAGGCCTTCGAGAACGACGACGTCGACGTCTTCGTGTCGATGGGCGGCAACTTCGCGCTCGCCGCATCCGACACAGAGGCGCTCGAGGCCGGCATGCAGCGCGCAGGCCTGACTGTGCACATCTCGACGAAGCCGAACCGTTCGCACGTCGTGCACGGCAAGACCTCGCTGATCCTGCCGACGCTCGGCCGCACCGACGCCGACGACAAGCACGCCGCCGGCGCCCAGTTCCTCTCCGTCGAAGACTCGATGTCGATGGTGCACACGACCCAGGGCCGCCTGCGCCCGGTCTCCGAACACCTGCTCGCCGAGCCCGTGATCGTCGCGCGCATGGCCGAGGCCGCGCTCGGTCTCGACCATCCGATCGACTGGCGCGCGATGGCCGATGACTACGACGTGATCCGCGAGCGCATCTCGCGCACGCTGCCCGGCTTCGAAGACTTCAACCGCCGCGTCCGCCAGCGCAACGGGTTCCAGCTGCCGAGCCCGCCGCGCGACACGCGATCGTTCGCGACATCGATCGGTCGCGGCCTGTTCACGGTGAGCCCGCTCGAGTACCTCCAGCCACCGGCAGGGCACCTGATCCTGCAGACGATGCGCAGCCACGACCAGTACAACACCACGTTCTACGGCCTCGACGACCGCTATCGCGGCATCAAGGACGGCCGCCGCGTCGTCCTGATCCACCCGGATGATCTGCGCGACCTCGGCCTCGAAGACCGTCAGCTGGTCGACGTCATCTCCGTGTTCAACGGCGCCGAACGCCGCGCCGACCGGTTCCGGCTCGTGGAGTACCCGACGGCCCGCAATTGCGCGGCCGCCTACTTCCCTGAGGCGAACGGGCTCGTGCACCGCGAGAACGTCGCGCGCGAGTCGAACACACCCGGCTACAAGGCCATGTACGTGCGGTTCGTGCCGCACGACGAGTCGCGCGAGCCGCGCGAGAGCGCGTTCACGCCCGGCCGCCGCGAGCGGTAGGGCGCGGGGCGCGAGGGGCACAGTGCGCTGGCCGGGGCGCTGGCCCGGGCCGCTGCGGGTCCCCGAGCGCCACGGGGCCGCAGCCGTCGGGCCGGCAGCCGTTAGACCGGCAGCGGGTAGGCGAGCGCGTCGGCAGAGCTGAACGCGAAGCGCGCCGGCTCGCCAGCGTGCAGGTCGAGCCCTGCGGCGATGCTCGGCGACACGTCGGCCGCGAGGTCGCCTGCGCGAATCCGGATGCTGCCGTCGCGCGGCTCGAGATCCGTCACCACGGCGACGATCTCGTTGGTCGTGGGGCTGTCGTTTCCGGGTGGTGCGGAGATTGCGCTGGATGCGCCGATCGGGCGCGATCGGTGTCGTGCGTCGGAAGCGCCGATCGGGTCTGCACCGGCGGTGGCGGCGCCTGCGTGGGCGACGGCGGGCCGCACCGTGACGCGCGAGGGCCTGGTCGCGATGCCGACACGAGCGCCCGCCCCGGCATCGCGGAGGTCGTCTGTGGCCGTCACGTGCACGAGACGGCCTTCGTCGGTGCGAACGGTTCCTTCGGATTGAAGTTCGCCGGTCGCGAGGTTGAGGCCGGCGAGGCGCGCCGCGAACGGCGACCTCGGTCGCGACAGCACCTGGGTCGTCGGTCCGGAGTCGATGATGCGCCCGCCCTCGACGAGGGCGACGCGGTCCGCGAGCGCGACCGCATCGAGCGGAGCGTGCGAGACGATCACGACGGTGCGGTCCTCGAGCGTGTCTCGCAGCAGCCGCCGCAGCGCTGGAGCAGCCGTCGCATCGAGTGCAGACATCGGCTCGTCGAGCAGCAGAAGCTTCGGCTCGGTCGCGAGGGCTCGCGCGATCGCGACGCGCTGGGCCTGCCCGCCCGACAGCTCGGCCGGCCTGCGCTCGGCGAGCGACGTCGCGCCGACGCGCGCGAGCCAGTCGTCGGCGAGCCGGCGGGCGTCGCGGTGCGCGGCGCCGCGGGCGCGAGGGCCGAACGCGACGTTCTCGCGCACCGTGAGGTGAGGGAACAGCAGGGCGTCCTGCGCGAGCAGCGCGACGCCCCGGTCGTGCGGACGTCTCCGTTGGTTGCGGTCGGCGCGCTCGCCGTCCGTGCGGACTCCCGTGTCGAAGAGCACGCGGTCGCCGAGCACGGCCCGCCCGGCGTCGGGCGTAATGAGTCCGGCGGCGAGCTCGAGCAGCGTCGACTTGCCTGCGCCGTTCGGACCGAGCAGCGCGACGGTCTCTCCGGCTGACACATCGAGCGCGACCTCGACGTCGCGATCCCGAACGGTCGCTCGGATCGCGAACGGCTCGGCGTCGGACCGCGCGCTCGATCCTGCGCTCGATCCTGCCCTCGATCCGGCCGCCGAGTCAGCAGCGGGACCTGGATCCACGTCGCGCGTGACCGATTCGGGTGCTGTGGGCGCAGCTGACGCAGAGATGGCGTCTCCTGCGACAGGAGCC
>JBQDJW010000368.1:0-3970 GCA_052086425.1 Pseudoclavibacter sp.
ATCGCCGCCGCGATGACGGCGTCGACCCGCAGGTACGACTCGGCGGCGGGAGCCGGGCCGAGGCGCACGGCGACGTCGGCCTCGCGCACGTGCGGAGCCGCCCGGTCGGCGTCGGAGTAGACGGCGACGGTGCGCAGCCCGAGCTCCTTGGCTGAGCGGATGATGCGCCGCGCGATCTCGCCCCGGTTGGCGACGAGCACGGTGTCGAAGGCGGCGTCGGATGCGGCGGTCGCGTGGGCAGGGGCGAGTTCGGTCGTGTCGATGGTCATTCGTCACTCCCCTCCAGGCGGGTGACGATCGCGCGAAGCGGGGTCACGTTGAAGTCGTTGCACGGGTTGTTCATCTGCGGGCAGTTCGAGATGATCACGATCACGTCGCGCTCGGCCCGGCACGCGACGCGGCGGCCTGGCGCCGACATGCCGTCGACGATGCCGAGCGCGCCGTCGGCCTCGATCGGCACGTTCATGAACCAGTTGAGGTTCGACACGAGATCGCGGGCCGTGAGCCCCCAGCGCGCGCCCTCGAAGAGGAAGTTCTCACGGCAGCCGTGCTGGTACGCGGTGTGGTGGCCATAGCGCAGCGTGTTCGATTCCTTGCCGCAGGCGCCGCCGATCGTGTCTTGCCGGTCGATCTCGCTACCGATCACCGTCATGAGCGGCGCGCCGAGGTTCGAGCGCAGCACCGTGCCGGCCGTGACGTACGCGTTGCCCTGCCATGTGAGCGTGTCGGGCACGCTGTAGCGCTCGCTCGTGTCGTCGGCCGCGAAGATCAGGCAGTCGCCCGACTGGTTGCCGCCGACATCGACGAGCGTGAACACCTCGCCGGCATTGACGATGGCCGACCAGGATGCGCGGGGCGCGATCTCGTCATCGATGCGGTTCTCGCCCGCGACGAAGGCCTCGGACGGGTCGAGCGGGGAACCCGGGTCGTAGACGGGGCGCGGCGGGACGGTCGTGGTGATGGTCATCGGATGCTCCTGGTACGGTCGTGCGAGACGTGGCGGGCGGGCGCGTGGTACGGGTGGGTTGGCGCGGCTCAGAGCCCGGCGAGCTCGGCGTAGGCGATCGAGTTGCGGTAGGCGCGCTCTCGCTCCGGGCTCGCGAGGAAGGCGGCGTCGACCTCGGTCGTCGACGCCTGGCGCCACGCGTGCACGCGCAGGGTGCCGGCGACATAGTCGGGCCGCGGATCGAGCGGGTGCGGCGCGTTGGCGACGAGCACGATGAGCGGCAGTTCGGCGAGCAGATCGACGTGCGTGCCGGGGCCGGCACTGCCCGTCCAGGTCAGGGCGCCGTCGTCGGCGACGCGCACGCCCTTGAAGAACGATGCGGCCGGCGGCAGATCGCGCTGCGTGAGGCCGTGCTTCGTTCCGGCCATTCGCAGGAGCGAGTGACCCGACGGGGTCGGCCCCTCTGGGATCGCGCTGCCGAACTTGCGTTCGTTCCAGCCGTCGCTCGAGGTGCCGCTGAGCGCGTCGTGATGGGCGGACGTGTCGTCGACGATCGTCGCCAGCACGCGCCCGTCGCCCGAGAGCAGCGGGTGGTTCGTTCCGAGGTAGGCCTGCCACGGGATCTTCTGCGTGTCGGCGACGTTGAGGCGTTCGCCGACGTTCAGGGCGTTGAATACGACGACGCTCGCGCACGCGTCGCCGGTCGGATCTTCGAGGCGGATCCGCGTGCCGCGCGCGACGCGCAAGTGCGTGTACCCGCCTGGTGCGACGGTCTCGGCCCAGGTCAGGTCGGCCTCGGCCACGCCCTCGGGCGCGTACGGGCTCGTCGACGGCGGCACGTACGGCATCCACTCCGATTCTGTGGCGCGAGCACGCGCATCCGACCTCGCCTGCCCGACGCTGCCGAGTGCCGCAGTTCGGCCCATGTTGTCGATCGCCATGCCGTCCTCCCGAGGTTTCTATCGCTTGACAGAAACTCCACCAGCGGCCTGTTTCGGGCGGGTTTCCGCCTTGAAACGACTGGATGCACGGGTGGGGCGAGCGCATCCCACTTCGGGATTCGTTGGAGTAGAATCCAATGCATGAGCACGCAGATCGCCGTCAGGCTTCCCGACGAAACGGTCGCATTTCTCGATCGCGCGGTGGCGGAAGGTTCAGCACCAAGCCGGGCAGCCCTCGTCGCGTCGGCTCTCGAGCGGGAAATGCGTCGCATGGCTGCCGACCGTGACGCCGCGGCGCTGCGCGACCGTCCAGAACTCGAAGACGATCTCGACGATCTGGTGAACTGGACCGTCCACCACGTCGCTCTGGACGACTGACGTGCGGGAGATCTGCCTCGCCAGACTCGACAAGACCAGACCAGTTCTCGTCCTCACCCGGAGCCCTGCACGGAGTGCGATGACGAAGGTCACTGTCGCGCCGATCACATCGACGGTCAAGGGCCTGAGCAGCGAGGTTCGCGTCGGCCCGGAGAACGGCCTCGATCATGTCTGCGCGATCTCGATCGACAATGTCCTGACCATTCCCGTCGAATCCTTGGGCAGGACGATCGGGTTTCTGCACGAGGCGCAGGAAGCCCAGCTCGCCACTGCCGTCGTGCTCGCCTTCGACCTCGACCTTCCGTTACTGGAGCGGTCTCGGCGATAGACATCACGACGCTCGCCGAGCCTGGACCAGAACGTACGGACGACTCGTCGTTCAGGCATGCCGTCCTCCCAGAGTTTCTGTCGCTTGACAGAAACTCCACCAGCGGCCTGGTTCGGGCGTGTTTCCGCCCTGAAACGACTGGATGCACGGGTGGGGCGGGCAGTACTGCGCCCGTCGGGACACTTCGGCGAACGGAGCGCCCGCGTCCCAGTCATCGGCCAACACGCGGCATTGCCCGCCCGCTCGGCTCTACGCTCGCGGTACGCGGGTTGTCCCCGCGCCACGCCAGAATTCGAAGGAGAAGCAATGGCCATTGCCACGATCAATCCGACCACGGGCGCCGTCGAGCACGAGTTCGCGCCCCACGACGAGGCCGAGATCGAGCGCAGAATCACGCAGGCGCAGCAGGGGTTCGCCGAACTGCGCGGCACGACATTCGGGCAGCGTGCTGAGTGGATGCGCGCCGCTGCCCAGTTGCTCGAGGACGATGTCGAACAGCTCGCGCGTCTCATCACGATCGAGATGGGCCGTCCCATCGTTGGCGCCCGCGCCGAGGTGCTCAAGTGCGCGAGGGGCCTGCGCTTCTACGCCGACAACGCCGAGGATTTCCTCGCCCCTGAACCGCTGGCCGAGCCCGCCACGGTCGGCGCGAGCAGCGCGGGCACGCGGTACGCGCCGATCGGCATCGTGCTCGCCGTGATGCCGTGGAACTACCCGCTCTGGCAGGTGCTGCGGTTCGCCGGGCCCGCCCTCATGGCGGGCAACGCGGGCCTGCTCAAGCACGCCTCGAACGTGCCGCAGTCCGCGATCTACCTCGACACGCTGTTCGCCCGGGCCGGATTCCCGGAAGGCGCCTTCCGCACGCTGCTGATTCCCGCATCCGGTGTCGAACGCGTGCTTCGCGACCCGCGGGTGAAGGCCGCGACGCTCACCGGCTCGGAGCCGGCCGGCCGCTCGCTCGCCGCCATCGCGGGCAACGAGGTCAAGCACGTCGTGCTCGAACTCGGCGGCTCCGACCCGTTCATCGTGATGCCGAGCGCCGACATCGACCGCGCCGCCAGCGTCGCGGTGACAGCCCGCAACCAGAACAACGGCCAGTCGTGCATCGCGGCCAAGCGCTTCATCGTGCACGCCGACGTGTACGACGAGTTCACGCGCCTGTTCGCGGAGCGAGTCGGCGCGCTCACCGTCGGCGATCCGCTCGACGAGACCACCGATGTCGGCCCACTGGCAACCGAGTCGGGGCGCGACGAGCTCGCGGCGCAGGTCGCAGACGCGGTCGCCAAGGGCGCAACGGTGCGCACGGGCGGCGCCTCCCCCGATCGCCCAGGCTGGTTCTACAGCCCGACCGTGCTCGAGAACGTCGCGCCAGGCATG
>JBQDJW010000369.1:0-3969 GCA_052086425.1 Pseudoclavibacter sp.
CATCCACGCCATGGTGAGGCTGAGGCGCTCGCCATCCTTCTCGCGCACGCCGTCGGAGCCCGTTGCCCATCCGGCGTCGTCGAGGAGCTGCTCGGCCTCGGCGGTGTCGAACGCGTAGTACTCCGACTGGTCGACCCAGTCGGGCGTCGTCGAGCTCAGGGGGCTCGTGCCGACGGCGAAGAGCTCGCCGAGCGACGTGTCGACGATCTCCTGCGCGTTCGTCGCGTGCGCGATCGCCTCGCGCACCTCGGGGTCGGAGACGATGTCGCTCTCGAGGTTGAAGCCGACGCCGAAGAGCATGCCGGGGTTGCCTCGCGAGATGACGTTGTAGCCCTGGCCCTCGAGCGTCGCGACGTCGATGGGCTGGATGCCGCCGGCGACGTCGACCTGTCCGCTCGCGAGGTTGCCGGTGCGGTTGCCCGCCTCCGGGACGATCTGGAAGGTCACCGAGTCGAGGTACGGCGCGCCGGCGTTGCCGATCGTGGCGGGCGCCCACGCGTAGTCTTCGCGCTTCTGGAGCACGGTCGACACGTCGGACGTGTACGTGCCGAGGGTGAATGGACCGGTGCCGACGACGGCCTGGCCGTCGTTGCGCTGGTCGTACGGGGTGTCGAGGGTGGCCTGCCCGACGATGCCGAGGCCGACGATGGCGGTCGCGCTCGCGAATCCCGAGTTCGGGGTCGCGAAGTTGACCTGGGCCGTGTGCTCGTCCACGACCGTCGTGCTGTCGTAGCCGTCGAGGAACTGGAACGCGTACGAGTTCGCGCCGGCCTCGACGATGTCGTCGAAGGTGCCCCTGACCTCGTTCGCCGTGAGCGGCGTGCCGTCCGAGAAGGTCACGTCGTCGCGAAGGTGGAAGACGTACTCGGTCGCGTCGTCGTTGACCTCCCACGACTCGGCGAGCCACGGCTCGAGCTCGTTCGTCTCGGGGTTCTGGTACAGCAGCGAGTCGACGAGTTGGCGCGTGACGTACCAGGTGTCGTTGCCCGCGCCGTTGCCAGACGGGTTGAGGTTGATCGGGTCGTTGCCGATCGCGATCGTGAGGTCGCCCCCCGCAACGGGGTCGCCGACCGGCTGATCCGCCCCGGAACCGCCGCCCTGGCATCCGGTGAGGACAAGGGCGAGGGCGGATGCGGCCGCGACGGCCGTGAGGGCGGAGCGGCGCCAGTGGCGTCGGGGATTCGTCATCGTTGTTCGGTCCTTCTGCCGGGCTGGGCCCGGCGGTGCTGCGGTGGGAGGGTTAGGACGTTGCGGCCGGGTGCGGTGCGGCAGGAGCGGCTGCGGCCGGGTGCATCGTGCCGGGGATCGCGTCGATCAGCGCGCGCGTGTACTCATGCTGCGGGTCGAGCAGCACGTGCTCGACGCTGCCGTCCTCGACGAGCGCGCCGCCTCGCAGCACGCCGACCCGGTGGGCGATCTGCCGCACGACCGCGAGGTCGTGCGAGATGAACAGGTAGCTCACGCCGAGGCGTCGCTGAATGTCGACGAGCAGGGTGAGGATCTGGTGCTGCACCGAGACGTCGAGGGCCGAGACTGGCTCGTCGAGCACGATCAGCTCCGGACGGATCGCGAGGGCCCTGGCGATCGCGACGCGCTGGCGCTGGCCGCCCGAGAGCTCGGCTGGTTTGCGGTCGGCCGATTCGGCGGGCAGGGCGACGAGCTCGATGAGCTCGCGCACCCGCGCGTCGCGCGCTGCCCGCGTGCCCTCGCCGAAGGCGTCGAGGGGATCACGGATCAGCTGCGCGACCGTGAGCCTCGGGTTGAGCGAGGCGTAGGGATTCTGATGCACGATCTGCGCGCGGCGACGGAAGTCCCGCTTCTCGCTCCCACGCAGCGCGGCCACGTCGACGCCGTCGAACGTCACGGCTCCGCTGGTCGGCGTGTCGAGGCCGAGCACCAGACGCGCCGTCGTCGACTTGCCCGAGCCCGACTCGCCGACGAGCGCGTAGGTCTCGCCTCGGCGGATGTCGAAGCTCACGCCGTCGACGGCGCGGAACGCACCGCCGCGCACGGGAAACGTTTTCGCGAGGTCGCGCGCGTCGACGAGGGGCGCTGCACCATCCGCAGATGCGTCCCGCACCGCGGCTTCCCGCACTGATGCATCCGCCCCGGCCGCAGCATCCGCAACCGTCGCATTCTGCAGCGTCGCCTGCGAGTCGAGCGGTGCCGCCATGCCCTCGGCGGTGTGCAGCGACGGGGCGGCTTCGATGAGGCGGCGCGTGTACTCGTGCCGCGGCGCGAGCAGCACCTGGGCGGCCTCGCCGGTCTCGACGATGCGTCCCTGCGACATGACGACGATGCGGTCGGCCCGATCCGCTGCCACGCCGAGGTCGTGCGTGATGAGCAGCATGCCCATGCCGAGCCGTGCCTGCAGCTCGTCGAGGTGGTCGAGCAGCTGCGCCTGCACCGTCACGTCGAGGGCGCTCGTCGGTTCGTCGGCGATCAGGAGCGTCGGGTCCGCGATGACGGCGATCGCGATCAGCACGCGCTGGCGCAGGCCGCCGGACAGTTCGTGCGGGTACTGGCGCGCCCGCAGCGCGGGGTCGGGAATGCCGGCCTCGGCGAGCGCCTCGATCGCGGCGACCGAGGCCGACTTGCGGTCGGCCAGCCCGTGAATGCGCAGCACCTCGCCGACCTGGTCGCCGAGCCGCTTGACGGGGTTGAGGCTCACGGTCGGGTCTTGGGGCACGAACCCGATCTCGCGGCCGCGCAAGGCGCGCAGTTCGCGCTCCGACGCGTTCGCGAGGTCGCGGTCGCCGAACCGAATCGAACCGGATGCGATCTCGGCATTCGAGGCGAGCATCCGGATGATCGCGTGTGCGGTGGTCGATTTGCCCGAGCCGGACTCGCCGACGATCGCGACCGTCTCGCCCGCGCCGAGCGCGAGCGACACCCCTCGCACCGCGTCGACGAAGCCGTGCGTCGTGCTGTAGCGCACGTGCAGATCGGCGATCTCGAGCAGTGGTGTCGCGGCGGAATCGGTCTCGGGGGCGACCGGTGCACCGGTGCGTGCGGAGGTCGGCACGGAGGTCGATGCTGCGGTCGTGTCGCTCATCGGCGCGCCCCCTCGGAGTCGACGGCCCGCGCGATGCGGTTGGCCGAGAGAACGGTCAGGACGATCGTGATGCCCGGCAGGGTCGTCAGCCACCACGCGGTCGCGAGGTAGTCGCGCCCACCGGCGACGAGCGTGCCCCATTCCGGTGTGGGCGGCTGAGCGCCGTAGCCAAGGAAGCTGAGAGCCGAGACGGCGAGAATCGCGGTGCCGAACTCGAGGGCGGCGAGCGCGATGACGGGGCCGAGCGAGTTCGGCAGCACGTGCCGCCACAGGGTGCGGAACCACGAGTTGCCCGAAGCGCTCGCGGCCTCGACGAACAGGCTCGAACGCACGCGAAGCACTTCGGCGCGCATGATGCGCGACACCGACGCGATCGAGCCGATGCCGACGGCGATCGCGACGTTGAGGGTGCCGACGCCGAGGGCGGCGATGAGCGCGAGCGAGAGCAGGATGGCTGGGATCGACAGCAGGACGTCGGCGATGCGCATGATGACGTCGTCGACGAAACGCCCGACGAATCCCGCGACGATGCCGAGGATCGAGCCGATGACGAGGCCGACCGCGACGGCGAGCAACGACGACATGAGTGTGAGGGCGGTGCCGTGGATGACGCGAGTGAAGAGGTCGCGACCGGTCTGGTCGGTGCCGAACCAGTGCGCGAGCGAGGGCGCCTGGAGGTTGTCTGACGGGACGCCGGTGATCGGGTCGCCCGGCGCGAGCCATTGCGGTACGAGCGCCGCGACGAACATGAGCACGAGCCAGACCGCGGCGAGCAGCACCGAGGGGCGGCGCGCGATGCTCGTCACTCGTCGGCGCCACGCGGCGGCGCGATCGCTCGTGAAGCGGTCGTCGACCGAGTGCGTCTGCGTCGACTCGTCTGCGGGCGAGACGTCGTGCAGGTCGACCGCCGACGT
>JBQDJW010000370.1:0-1581 GCA_052086425.1 Pseudoclavibacter sp.
CGTCACCGAGCCGGTCTCGATGACGGCGGCGAAGACGCGCAGCAGATTCAGGTCGAGCATGCGTCGCCCGCGGTGTCGGCAGCGCCGTCGGCGCCGCTAGCTCTGCCGCTCGGCGATGCGCACGTGGTGCTGAATGACCTCGGCGACGATGAAGTTCAAGAACTTCTCCGCGAACTCGGGGTCGAGGTGCGCGTCGTGGGCCAGGGCGCGAAGCCGCTCGATCTGCTGCCGCTCCCGCTCGGGGTCGGACGGCGGCAGGTCGTGCTCGGCCTTCAGCACGCCGACCTGCTGCGTGTGCTTGAACCGCTCGGCGAGCAGGTGCACGAGGGCGGCGTCGATGTTGTCGATGCTGCCGCGGATCCGGCGCAGCTCGTCGAGGACCTCCGCCGAGGCGGGGGCGGGTGCTGCTGACGCCGGCGTTGCCGACTCCGACGAGGCTGTCATGCAGCCAGCGTACCGGGGGCGGCGGGGCCGTTCGGCGCGCGGCTCGCGCGTCGAATCTGCGCGCGCCTCGCCTACTCCTCTTCTGCGTCGGGGGCGGCGTTCGCGGTGTCGGCGTTCGCGGTGTCGGCATCCGCAGCCTTCGCCGCGTTCGCAACCGCCGCATCCCAGCCGGCGACGACACCGCTGGTCGCCGACATGCCGAGGCGCGTCGCGCCGGCCTCGACCATGGCCAGCGCGGTCGCGGCATCGCGGATACCGCCGGAGGCCTTGACTCCGAGGCGGTCGCCGACCGTCTCGCGCATGAGGCGCACGGCCTCGACGCTGGCGCCGCCGGCCGAGTGGAAGCCGGTCGAGGTCTTGACGTAGTCGGCGCCGGCTGCCTCAGCTGCCTGGCAGGCCGTGACGATCTCGTCGTCGGTGAGCGCCGCCGACTCGATGATGACCTTGAGCAGCACGGGCGCGGGCGCGGCGCGGCGGACGGCCTCGATCTCTTGCTGCACGAGGTCGGCGCGATCGGCCTTGAGCAGGCCGATATCGATGACCATGTCGATCTCGGTCGCGCCGTCGACGACCGCGCGCGACGCCTCGACCGCCTTGACACCCGCGTGATGCTTGCCGGACGGGAACCCGACGACCGTGCAGATCGCGACCTCGTCCTGCTCGATCTCGACCGGGAGCATGCTCGGCGAGACGCAGATCGAGAAGGCGCCGAGTTCCATCGCCTCGGCGAGGAGCGCGAGCACCTGCTTCGGCGTCGCGTCGGTCTTCAGGAGCGTGTGGTCTGCCATGTTGGCGACGTCGGCGCGGGCGAGCGCCGACGGATCGGCGATGGCGGGGTGGTGGCCTGGGGCCGGCTGCTCGGGCGCCGCTGCTGCTGCAGGCGCGTCCGTCGCATCAGTTGCGGTGTCCTCGGTCACAGGGTCTCCTCCTCGTGGCTGCCCGCCTACGCTACAGCGGTCGCCTGCGACCTGGAGTGTCGCGACCCGTCGCGCCCCATCTCCCTCGCGCCGAAGCGGGATCACCCGATCGGATGATGCGTGCACGCCGTGTGCGGGATGCAGTCCGCTCGCGCATCGGGGATGCTCGTTGGACGCTTCAACGAAGGAACGCCATGCGCACTCGAACCGCCATCACCCT
>JBQDJW010000370.1:1591-3966 GCA_052086425.1 Pseudoclavibacter sp.
CTCCGCCGTCACAGCGACCGCCGGACTCGGACTCGGCCTCTGGGGCGCGCTGACGATCGACCCGCTCGTGGCCACGGGCGGCCTCATGTCGTCCGACCCGCTCATGGTGCCGAACCTCGCGCCGCTCATCGCGATCATCGCCGCCGTCGTGCTCGAGATCGTCGCATTGCTGGTTCCCATGCTCCGCACGCGCACCCGCCCCGCCCGCGTCGCCGACGCGGCCGCGAACAAGACACCCCTCATCGTTTCGCAGGAGGCCGACGAGGTCACCTTCGTGTGGGGCGAGCCGAAAGGCGGATCGAACGCCGTGAACAGCCGTCGCGCGCTCGCCGCGTGATGCAAATCGAGCGGGCGCCGGTTCTGGGAGTGTCTGGCGCCCGCTCTCCTCGTTCGGGCGGGTGACAGGGACCCCGACTCGAGCCACGTGGGCCGGATGCGATTCGCATCCGGCCCGCGCTCGTTTCCGCGGGTGCTGAGCGGGGAGCGCGGCACGCTGACAGCGCGACGGCCCGTGCGCGAATGCGCCCACCGCGATCGCGGCCGCGACGAGCATCACGATGGCGGGCGGCGTGACGATCGTCTCGCCCGCGATCGAAACGAGCGGCGAGACGAAGGCCGCGAGCGCGTTGGGGCCGAACATCGACTCGTACTGGAGCTCGTCGAGCCCAGAATGCTCTGATGGAAGAACGGCGATGCCGAGATGTAGGCAATCACCAGGGCGAAGGCGAGCGTGGAGCCGAGGTACTCGCGCGACAGCAGCGCGCGCAGTGGCGAGGCGCCTGCGATCTTCTCGGCCTGCGCCGCCGGTGGTTCGACATGCTCGACCGCGCCGCGGCATCGCGACCTCAAGAGGAACACGCCGGTCGGAGCCGAACACCGCGCGCGGCTTCGAGCAGGAACTGACGAGGGGCGAACAACGATGTTCACGTCATCGCTCGCCCCCCACGGTCACCGCACCCCTGTTCTCAGGCGTCACGGTATCGCCGCGCCGCGACCACGAGCACGGCGATGAGTCCGATCGCAGCGGGTGCGACGAAGACGAGGAAGTTCACGGGGAGCGGAAGTGCCGCGGCCACGAGCATCCCACCGATGATCGGCCCGAGAATGGCGCCGATCCGCCCGACACCAGTCGCCCAACCCACGCCGGTACTGCGCACCGCGGCCGGATAGAACTCGACGGCGAACGCGTGGATGATCGCGAGGATGCCGATGACCGCGAAACCCGCGATCGCAAGGATCAGATAGAGCACGACGGCCGGCGGGTTGAACGCGAGACCGACGAGCGCGAGAACGGCCAAGCAGAAGTACACGGTGAGGGTCCGACGGAACGTGAATCTCGCGGCGATCCAGCCGCCGGCGACTGATCCGATGAATCCGCCGATGTTGAGTGACACGAGCGTCAGGACCGACGAGGCGAGCGCGTAGCCGCTCTGCTGCATCAGGACGGGAAGCCACGTCAGCAGGGCGTAGCTCAGGATCATGGTCATCGTGAAGAACACCCAGATGAACACGGTGGCGAGCGCGTTGCTCCTCGACAGGATGCGCGTGACCGGCGAGCGCGCCGACTCCCGATCGCCGATCGCGGCGCCGAAGGTGTCCGGGTCGACGCCCGGCGCATACTCGGCCAACGTGCGGGCGAGACGCGCCCGCTCGCCTCGGACGGCGAGGAACTCCGGCGACTCCGGCAGGAGCCAGAGCGATATCGGCGCGAACAGCACGGCGACCCCCGCGAGGATGAAGACGATCTGCCAACCGAATGCCGGCGCGAGCGTCATGCCGACCCACGCGGCGATGAGGCCGCCGATGGCGTAGAAGGCCGAGACCGTCGCGACGAATCCCGCCCGATACCGCGGCGGAGCCACCTCCGCCGTGAGCGAGATGAAGTTCGGCATCAGACCGCCGATCGCGAGCCCGACGACGAAGCGGAGCGCGGCGAGCGTGAACGGGTCGGACGTGAACCCGCAGGCGAACGCCGCCAGGCCCGCGACGAGGATGGTGCCGGCGATGACCGGTCGACGCCCGACGCGATCGGCGAGCGGCGAGACGAGGAGCCCTCCGACGAACACCCCGAGGAGGGCCGCGGACGCGACGTAGCCCATCAGGACAGAATCGACGCCCCAGTCGGCGATGAGCAACGGCAGCGCGCTGCCGAACGAGACCAAGTCGTAGCCGTCGATCGTCATGAGCAGGGCGCTGATCACGACGACCTTGAGATGGGAGCGATTCAGCCGGACGCCCGTGAGAGTCGTCGCCGGGGCAGCCTGAGTGGTCATGGAACAAACTCCTTTGTCGTTTCCAGCGGGCGCGTGGCCGTGCCCACGGCTGGCGATGCTATGGCGCGCCGCGACCGCACCCCAGGGGTGAACGTCTCGACC
>JBQDJW010000371.1:0-3961 GCA_052086425.1 Pseudoclavibacter sp.
CGAGGATGCCGGGGTACTGCGTCGCCTGCGATTCGGGGATGACGACGATCACCTGCGAGCCGTTCGGCTGGCCGATCAGGGCCGAGGTGGCGCCGGACAGCCCGTCGTCGCTCGGACCGTCGGTCGCGGCGACCTTCAGCACGGAGCCGGCGTCGCCCCACCCGGGCCCGAGCTGGGCGCCCGTCGTCCACGAGAATGCGGCGACGTGCACGGTGAGACGGTCGCCCGCCGCGATGTCGTCGCCGAACCCTCGGATTCGCAGGGCGCTTTGCTGCTGATCTGGCGCCGCCTGCGCTGGCATCGTCACGCCTGGCTGCCCGCTCGGCGACGCGACGACCGCTGGGATGCCGTTCTCGGGGGGCAGCACGACGCCGGAAGCGCTCGACGGGAAGACGTGGAGCACGTCGGTGACGGCCACGATCGTCTCGGCGGTCATCGGCAGCAGCAGCGCCGACTCCTCACCGAACAGATCGGTCGCCGGCATTGCGGCGACGACGCGGTCGCCCGCCCTGGCGCACTGCAGCGCGTCGGCGAGCCCCGGCATGCCGGCGGCGACGGCTTCGACGGGTACTGGGGCCGTGGCGCCCGACTCGTCGGCGCGGAGCGGCAGGTAGTCATCGATCGCCTCGCCGGTCGAAGCGTCGAAGAGGCGGAGCGAGGCCGAGACGATGCCGTGTTCGGTGACGGGTGCGCCGGTGCCGCTGCCGCCGACGGTGACGCTGGGCGAAGCGACGCTCAGCGGGGCGGCGAAGGTCGCGTCGGCCGCGCTGCCGAACCCGCCTGTCGTCGCGATCGAGTCGGTCGGTCCGCCGGACGCGATCACCGGCACGCAATCGTCTGCGGCGATCCCGCTCTCGGCGGTCTGCGTGCATGCCGCGAGGCTCACGACGAGCGTGGCGGCGAGCGCCGCCGCTCCGACGACTCGGTCCATGCGGCTCATGCCGTGTCCCCTTCCTCAGTTGGTGCTTCTGTTGCGGACGCTTCAGCGTCGGTGTGGCGCGGTACGGGGTCGGGCCGGACCTGGCCCGCACCGGCGCCGTCGTCGTGCTCCCGGGAGACGCGCCCGGCCTCCATGGCGAACTCGGCGCCGCGCTGCGCGCGTCTGGCGCGCTTCCTGAGCACTTTGTCGCTCACGCCACGGTCGCCGAGGGAGCCCGGGGTCCACAGCTCGACGTCCTCTTCGGAGTACTCGCTCTTCGAGGCGCGCTGCTTCTTCGCAGGCAGCACTGTGCCGGGTGCGAGCTTGCGGCACGTGATGAGGAAGGCGGTGTGGGCGACCATTCGGTGGTCGGGGCGGACGGCGAGACCCTCGACGTGCCATCCGCGCACGATCGTCTCGTCCGAGGCCGGGTCGGTGAACCTGCCGGTCGCCCTGATGGCCTCCGCGAGCCGGCTCAACTGCGTGACGGTCGCGACGTAGCAGGTCAGCACGCCGCCAGGCGCGAGGGCGTCGGCGACGACGTCGAGGCACTCCCATGGGGCGAGCATGTCGAGGACGCACCGGTCGGCACTCCCGTCGGGGACCGCATCCGGCAATGCCTCGGCGAGATCGCCGAGGCGCAGTTCCCAGTTGTCAGGACGTTCGCCCATGACGCTCACGACGTTGCCGACGGCCACGTCGGCGAACTCGTCGCGCCGCTCGAACGAGACGAGCCTGCCGGTTCCCGCAAGGGCGCGAAGCAACCACAGCGACAGGGCGCCCGAGCCGACGCCCGCCTCGATGACGGTCGCGCCTGGGCGGATATCGGTCTTCGCGAGAATCTGGGCCGCATCTTTCGGGTAGATGATCGCGGCTCCGCGCGGCATCGACATGACGATGTCGTTCAGCAGCGGGCGCAGGCACAGGTACTCGCTGCCGTCGCTTCCGCGCACCACCGAGCCGTCCTCGAGCCCGATGAGGTCGTCGTGCGGCATCGCGCCGCGGTGCGTGTGGAACATCTCGCCCGGCTGCAAGTGGATCGTCGAGATGCGCCCCTTCGGGCCCGTCAACTGAACGCGCTCGCCCGGGCGGAAAGGGCCGTGCAGGGTTTCCGTCATGCGGACACCGCCAGGACTCGATCGAACAGGCCTTGCGCGTGCACGCCGTCGAGCGACGGGAGCAGGATGTCGGCGTCGTCGCCGGTGAGCGTCGCGCCGTGCGGGATCCCGACCGTCGTCATGCCCGCGGCACGGCCGGAACGAAGCCCGTGCACCGAGTCCTCGATGACGACGCACGACGTCGACGGGGCGACGCCGAGCCGTTCGGCGCCGAGGAGATACGGCTGCGGGTGCGGTTTGCCCCGCGTCACGTCATCGGCGCCGACGACGGTGTCGAAGGTCTCGGCGGGCAGCCCCTCGAGGACGAGGAGCGCCATGTCACGGGGCGAGTTCGTGACGAGGGCGAGCGGAACGCCCCGCTCACGCAGGTCGGCGAGCAATTCGACCGCGCCGGGTCGCCACTCGATGTCCTCGGGCAAGCGGGCCATGACGCCGGCTATGACGCGTTCGACGATCTCTTCCATGTCGAGCGGAACCCCCGCGTCCTGGAAGATGATGGCCGCCTCGCGCATGCCCGCGCCGACGAGCGACTCCTCGCCCGCGGCGTCGAGCTGCGGGAGGCCGAATGCGGCAAGCAGGGCGCGCTGCGCGTCGACCCAGAGCGGCTCGGTGTCGACGATGGTTCCGTCCATGTCCCACAGGACTGCCGTCGGGAGAGGTGTAGTCACGGGGGCCAAGTCTACGTGCGCCGTCGGCTCCGGCGTTCGCTGTCGGCGCTCCGAGACGCCGCCCCCGCGGCCTCGGCCACCGCACGGCTGCCCGTATTGTTGGGCGGAGGCGCTCGCGGACATGGCGCGCGCGCTTTCGACGACGGCAGATCGATCACGGGGGTTTCGTGCACGACGAGGCGAACGACACGACTGGTGAGGCCGAATCGCGGCCCTTCTCCGACGGCCGCATACTCGTGGTCGCCATGAAGGGGTGGAACGACGCGGGTGAGGCCGCCAGCTCCGCCGTGACGACGCTCGCCGCCTCGCTGCGCCTCAGCCACCGCGTCGCGATCGTCGACGACGAGGAATTCTTCGACTACTCGATCAACCGCCCGCACTCGGTGCGCAGCCGGTCGGGCAAGCGACGCATCGTGTGGCCGCACATGACGCTGCTCAGCCCGGCCGGCGAGGGCGAAGAGCTCGATATCGACCCGGAGGGCATGGACGCGGACGAGCTTTCGGCGCGCCTCGACGAGGCCGGCGACGCCATCGACCGCGGCGACGGCGAGGCCGGCGACGCGGACGGCCTTGCGGACCGCGCGGACGGCGGGCGTGGCGCCGACGAGTTCGAAGACTCCGACGAGGTCAGTGTTCCAGGCGAGGTACCGCTGTTCTCGGCGAGCGAGGCCTCTGGCGATCCGTCGGACGGCGATGAGCCGGATGCTGAAGTCGCCTCGGGCGACCAGGGCTCGCGCGGCGCGACCGGGAACCTCGCGAGCGACGCCGAGATGCGGGTGACCGGCGCGAACGGCGCGAACCTGATGGTGCTGTTCGGTCACGAGCCGACTCTGCATTGGCGGGGGTTCATGAACCGCATTCTCGACCTCTGCGAGGAGCACGGGGTCGACCGAATCGTGCTTGTCGGCGCCCTGCTCGCGGACGTGCCGCACTCGCGGCCGATCAACGTGTTCGTCTCGAGTGAGCACCGTCCGTTCCGCGATGAGCTCGACATCGGACGGAGCGAGTATCAGGGCCCGACAGGGGTGCTCGGCGCTCTGGGCGACTTCGCTTCGCAGCGCGACATCCCCTCCGTGTCGCTGTGGGCGTCCGTGCCGCACTACGCGAGCCAGCCGCCGTCGCCGAAGGCCGAGCTCGCCGTGATCGACAAACTCGAGGAGCTGCTCGACGTCACGATCCCTCGGGCCAAGCTCATCGAGCGGGCCGAGCAATGGGAGGACGAGGTCGACGCCGCGACGGGCGACGACAACGAGATC
>JBQDJW010000372.1:0-3950 GCA_052086425.1 Pseudoclavibacter sp.
CCCATGGCGATGACGTCGCCGGGCTCGAGCGTGAGGTATTCCGACGTGAACGAGACGACTTCGGCGACGCTGCGCAGCAGGTTGCCCGTGTTGTCGTCGGTGACCACGCGACCGTCGTGGCGGCACTGGATGCGCAGGGCGTGCGGGTCGGGGATCTCGTCGGTCGTGACGACCCAGGGGCCCATCGGGCCGAACGTGTCCGCGCCCTTGTATCGGGCGGGATAGCTGACCCAGCTGTCGACGTAGCGAATGCCGTCGTCGGCCTCGGGATCCGGGTGAATGGCGCGGTAGTGGAACGTGTCTTCGCCGCGCATGGTCGGCGAGGTGAGGTCGTTCATGATCGTGTAGCCGAAGACGTGACTCACGGCGTCGTCGACCGAGATGTCGGACCCGCCCGTGCCGATCACGACCGTGAGTTCGGGCTCGGGATGCACGCGACCGTACTTGTCCTTCATGATCAGCGGGCGGCCGCTGCCGACGAGCGAAGACGTGGGCTTGACGAACATCGCAGGGGTCTTCGGGCCCTGCATGATGCGTTTGGGATTGGCGCTGTTGTTGAGGGCGACGCCGAGGATCTTGCCTGGGCGGCGCAGCGGCGGGAGCCAGTTGGCGCTCGCGAGCGAAACGCGGGTGCCCCGCTCGCGAGCCGCTGCGGCCAGGTCGCGCCAGTCGGGGTGTTCGATGAGGTCGCCGAGGTCGCGGAATCCGTCGACGATCGCCGCTTCATCTGGCGAGACCTCGACGATGACAGCTCGCGTGCCGTCCTGCTGTTCGATCGTTCCGAGCTTCATCGTGCGGCCTCCGTGGTGCGGCGTGTGCGCGTCGCAGTGCTGGTCATGTGCGCTGTGCCCTTCGTGACGTCGTCGTCGGTCGCCGAGTGGCATTCGCTGCCGTCTTGTCTCAGTGAGTGAGACCTGGTCTCGGTGAGCAAGATGTTACGGCACGGGGTGCGTGCCCGCAACGGCGTCGGATGCGCGGCGGTGCGACGGGCGTGCGAAGTGCACGGGGTGCACGGGGTCCGCCCGTGCCGGATGCGCGGGGGGCCCGGGTGCGATGGCCACGCAGACCCGCTCTACGCCGGAAGGACCGTCAGCGAGGCGCGCTCGTTGAGCTCGGCCACCTGGAAGCCTGCGGCCCGCTTGTAGCCGTCGGCGATGTCGTGCAGCTCGTCGGCCGTGAACACGTCCTCGATCGCGTCGAAGCCATGCGGCGCGCGGTCGTAGGCGAGTTGCATGACGCGCTCGGGGCCCGTCTGGCGGGTCAGCTCGAGCAGCTTCGCGGTGGCGGGTCGGCGGTCGGCGTCGTAGGCGGCGAGAGCGGCGTCGACACCGTCGGAGGTCGCGAGGTGGAACGCGAGGGTGCGCGCGTCGATGATCGCCTGCGACGACCCGTTCGAACCGTTCGGGTACATGGCGTGCGCGGCGTCGCCGAGCAGGGTCGAGCGGCCGAACACCCAGGTGGGCAACGCCTCGCGGTCGACCATGGGGTACTCGAGGATCTCGTCGGCCGCCGCAATGATGCCGGGTACGTCGAGCCAGTCGAAGCGCCAGTCGCGGTACAGCTCGACGATGGGGCCGGCGTCGACGGCGCGGTTCCAATCGGCGTTCTCGGCCGTACCGGCCGGGGCCGTGCGCTCGGCGATGAAGTTGATGCGGTTCGTGCCCGGCGCCGCGTCGGGCGTCGCGAGCGGGTAGGCGACGAACTTCAGGTCGCGATCGCCCGCCATGATCATGGTGCGGCCGCCGAGGTACTCCGGCGCGACGGCCGTGCCGCGCCACAGGATCAGCCCGTTCCACGGCGGGGCGCCCTCGGCCGGGAACTCCTGGCGCCGAAGGGCCGAGTGGATGCCGTCCGCCGCGATGACGAGGTCCGCCTCGACCTCGAACCGCTCGCCCGAGGTGCGCTCGAACGTCGCCGTCTCCACCGCATCCGGTGTACCCGGCGTACCCGCACCGTGCACGACCGACACGAGCCTGCTGTCGAGCTCGATCGCGCCCTCGCCGAGCCGGGCGCGCACTTCGTCGGCCAGGTGCAGCTGGAACTCGCCGCGGTGCACCGACACCTGCGGCCAGCGATAGCCGGCCTCGACGCCGCGGGGCTCGCCCCAGATCAGTTGCCCGAACCGGTTGTAGTAGGCGAGGCGCTGGGGCTGCACGCCGAGCGACGACACGGCGTCACCGAGCCCCAACTCGGTCAGCTCGCGCACGGCATGCGGCAGCACGTTGATGCCGACGCCGAGGGGGCGCAGCTCGCGCGTGCGCTCGAAGACTCGCACGTCGGTGAAACCGGCCGCGCGCAGGCTGAGCGCCGCGACGAGCCCGCCGATGCCGGCCCCGGCGATGACGATGCGCAGGCTGCGGTCGGTGCTGGTCATGCGGGCTCCTTCGAGGTGATGCTGCGGCCGTGTCGCGCCGCCCGCCTATCGTGCCACGGCGCGCGGCGCTGGCCGGTTTCGCAGATCGCGCCCGTCCGGGCTGCGCCGTGCGCCCCCGCGCTACGCTGGCGGGTGGCCGCCAACCGGGCGCAGCGCGGCCCGGCGTTCCTGGGCCCGGCCCAGAGTGAAACGAGGTCTCCCCGATGAACCCACGACCCCGCCCGAGCTTCACGGGGCCGAATCGTACGGGCCGCGCGCAGACCAACTTCATCCCAGCACTCGGGTGCCGGATGCTCCGGGTCGCGAGGGCCGAGGCGGTCACCCCGCGGTATCGCCGGATCGTGCTCGCGGGCGATGATCTCGTCGGTGGCGCCGCGTTCCCGTGGGCAGACCTGGCCGTGAGCGATCACGTGAAACTGTTCTTCCCGAACCCCGAAACGGGCGAGCACGTCGTGCCGGTCATCACGGAGCGCGGATGGGCGCCGATCGCCGCAGACGGCACCGAGGCGCCAGGGGAGGCGATCTTCCGCGACTACACGGTTCGCGCCTACGACGCCGCGGCCGGTGAGCTCACCATCGACTTCGTCGTGCACGAGCACGGCGTCGCGGGGCGCTGGGCGCGCGACGCCGTTCCTGGCGACGCGCTCGCCGTGCTCGGGCCGCGCGGCAACGTGATCTTGCCCGAGAACGTCGATCACTACCTCGGGATCGGCGACGAGACGGCGATACCAGCACTTTCGCGCCTCATCGAGGAGGCTCCGGCGGGGTCGCGCGTGACGACGATCGTCGAGGTCGCCGACGCCGGCGAGCGGCAGCCGCAGCTCGCGGAGGCGCGGGCCGCGGGAGACCTGACCTCGCTCGATTTGCGGTGGGTGCCGCGCGACACGGCGCCGGTCGGCGAGGGGCACGCGAGCCCGCTCGAGACGGCGGTGCGCGCGTTCGGAGATGAGCTCGCGCCGATGGCGGGTCGGCATGGGGTGGTTCCGGATGCGCCGAGTGCGGCGGGCGAACGGGCGATTGTTCCCGAGCCCGAGCCCGAGCCCGAGCCCGAGCCCGAGCGTGTCGGGCTTTTCGTCGTCGCGGCGGGGGAGGCGACGAACATGAAACCGATCCGCCGCTATCTGCGGCGCGAGCTCGGCCTCGCGAAAGAGCACGTCGACGTCGATGGCTACTGGAAGCGCGGCGTCGCGAACCTCGACCACCACGACAACGACCTCACCGACGACGACGAGTGACGGCGACGAGTATCGAGTAACGAGTAACGAGTAGCGAGCAACGAGCGACGGGTGACGGGTGACGACGACGAGCAGGGGCGGCGAGCAGCACGATGACGACCGACGATGCCCGCGGATCATGATGCTGACCACGCCCGCTGATCATGACTGCTGAGGGTTCGACGCCCCGGCGCTGGGGGCTTTTCGAGGCGCCCGCCGAACCGCCGACGGGCCACCGCCTGCGGATCGACCCGTCGTGGTCGCCGCGGCGCGTGAGCGGCGAGATCATCCGCGTCGAGTGGCGGCTCGCGCTCGCGGGCTCGCTGCTCGTGTTCTTTTTACACCCGCGCATTTCACGAATC